>NZ_JBEGHD010000073.1:0-301 GCF_049334165.1 Halocola ammonii | reverse complement strand
GGAACAACACAAACCATTACGCTCACAGCCGAAGATAACGCAGGAAACACTGCCTCGGTTGACTTTGAAATTACGTTGGTTGATGAAACCGATCCTGTGATTTCATCAGTCCCAGACATAAATGAATTTCTCGATGGAGATTGCAACTTCTCCATCCCCGATTACACTGGCTTGTTGACTCCGACAGACAACTGCGATGGTGATGTTGAGGTGACTCAAACTCCTGTTGTAGGTACAATTTACAGTGGCCACCTGACCACGCAGACCATAACCCTCACTGCAACAGACGATGCCGGAAACT
>NZ_JBEGHD010000072.1:0-305 GCF_049334165.1 Halocola ammonii | reverse complement strand
TCAGGCAGTGCTTCTTTCGAAGTACCAGCGGGCAGCGAGATCGCCTTCATCATCAACGCAACAGACGACCAGCTCGGATCAGCCGTGGCCAACGTGACGAACATCACGATCGAAGCCACGCCACTGGAATGCCCAGTAGTAGATTGCTTCATCCGTGAGTTCACCGCCACCGATTCATGTGGCAACACCTCGGTAGCACACCAGTTCTTCACGATCCAGGACACGACAGCACCGGTTGTTGAGTTTGCACCAGCAGACACCACCCTGGAATGCGGAGTTGAGATCCCACAGGTAGCACCAGTGTT
>NZ_JBEGHD010000071.1:0-307 GCF_049334165.1 Halocola ammonii | reverse complement strand
GGATCGGTTTCATCAACCAACGTAATTTCAAAGTCAACCGAGGCAGTGTTTCCTGCGTTATCTTCGGCTGTGAGCGTAATGGTTTGTGTTGTTCCATGTCCACTGAAAACATCTCCAACCGCTGGGGTTTGAGTCACCTCCACTGACGAATCACAGTTGTCTGTAGGAGAAATTTCTGAAGTGTAGTCAGGGATAACAAAGTCACAATTCGTATCCAGCGATTCGTTTCGGTCTAGTGGATTTTCAGAGATGACCGGGTCGATGTCGTCAATCAAAGTGATTTCAAAACTGGTACTGGTTGTGTTTC
>NZ_JBEGHD010000070.1:0-317 GCF_049334165.1 Halocola ammonii | reverse complement strand
TCTGACAGCTGAGTAAACACTCCGTCAATCGTGTAGCCAAACTCTTCATAAGCTGGTCCGTCTACATCGGTGGTCAGGTAATCCCAGTCGAAGCTAATGGTCAGTGCTTTTGCTGCTGATGTGAGGGCTACAATCTGGCTAACCAGTGTTCCTGAATCTGAACTCTCTAGTGTCAGTCCGTCTGCTGTTACTTCTCCAAAGCCGTCTCCTGATGTTGAGCTAAACACCCATGGGGTGATCAGATCGTAGTCTGCTGAAGTTACCACCACTGAGCTGTCGCAGTTGTCTACCGCTTCTGCTGTTGTGGCTGGGATCTC
>NZ_JBEGHD010000006.1:0-235150 GCF_049334165.1 Halocola ammonii | reverse complement strand
TCTGAAGAAGTTACAGTTACAGCTCCACAGTTGTCAGTAGCTTCTGCCATCGATGATGGTACTTCAGCATCGCACTCGATAGTTACATCTTCAGGCACTGAAGTGAACTCTGGTGCAGTTGTGTCAACTACTGTGATAGTCTGAACTTGCATTACTTCGTTTCCACAGTTATCAAATCCGCGGAACACACGAGAGATAGTGTAGCTGTTAGGGCAATCACCTGGCTCTTCTGTTTCTGTAAGTTCAATTTCCACTTCTTCATCACAGTTGTCAGTTGCAACTGGGAATACAGGCTCGCCCAATTCCTCGTCACATTCAACTGTCATATCTTCTGGGAACTCTACAAACTCTGGGTCTGTAGTATCTTGAACTGTAAGTGAAGCAGATGCTTCTACAGAGTTCTCACAAAGGTCGCTTGCTGTCCATGTCCACACGATAGTGTAGTTTTCTGGGCAGTCACCTTCGATGATTTCCTCTGATACGTTCACTTCAACTTCACCTTCACAAGCATCTACTGCCGTTACAACAGGTGCTTCTGGGATTTCGTCACATTCTACAGTCATATCTTCAGGAACTCCGTTAAGCACTGGTGCTTCGTTGTCCTCAAGAGTAATGTACTGAGTAGCAGTTGATGTGTTTCCACATCCGTCATCCGCAGTGTAAGTACGAACGAGTACTCCTACACATCCACCTGACTGAAGTTGATCTTCCCATGTAAGGGTTACTTCGTTGCAGTTATCTGTAGCTGAAGCAAATGCCATATCTGTTTGACCACACTCAGCTGTGATATCTACACCGTCCAATTCGATAACTGGAGCTGTAGTATCAACAAGCGTGATCGTCTGAGTAGCTGTTGCTGTGTTTCCGCAACCGTCATCAGCAGTGAATACACGAGTTAGGATATCTGTACATCCGTCACCTTCTACAGACTCTTCAACCGTAATAGATACGTTTTCAGAGCAGTTATCAGTGGCTTCTGCCATTCCTGGATCGAATTCATCGCTGCATTCGTAAGTTGCATCTTCTGGTACGAAAGTGAATTCAGGAGCAGTTGTGTCAACAACAGTAATTACTTGCTCGAAGATAGTAGCGTTTCCACACTCATCTTCAGCAATCCAGGTGCGAGTAATAGTGTACTCACATCCTTCTCCATCTTGCTCTTCACCTACGTATTCGATAGAAACATCTCCAATGCAGTTATCAACTGCTTCAACACCTTCGAACAATGGTACCGGAAGTTCGTCACATTCAACTGTAACGTCTTCTGGGAACACAGTGAACTCAGGTCCGATTTCGTCAGATACTGTAATTGTCTGGCTTGCGATGGTTTCGTTACCGCAATCGTCAATCGCTCTCCAGAAGTAAGTTACTTCTGTGTCGTTAACGCAGTCAGGTTGATTGTTTGGTGTTTCGCATTCTTTGTCAACGTTCACGTCACCGTGACCTTCAACAAGCTCTCCACCTACAACACCCGTGTAAGTAAACCATCCACTTAGACCTTCATTGGCGTTTTTGTTGTTAGCCGCCAATCCACACTGCCATCCGAAGTAGTAATCGGCAGGCATGTGCTCGAGGTATAGGTTGTTACCAGCGTAATCGTTGGTACCAGTAAGGGTTGAGAATCCGTTGACCAACTCGTAGTAAGTCCAATCTTCGTAGTTAGTTCCTGCCAGGTTAGCATCGTCTTTGTACGAACGTCCTAGGGCGCTCCACTCAGACCAAGTAGCTGCATTTTCTAACCAGATTGAAACTTCGAATGATTGGTTAGGATCAATCTCGTTTTCTACTGTACCATAAATATGAGCTGTACCATCATTGTAAGCAATGAAAGTACCACCGTCTACCCAGTTGAAGTTTGCGCTTTCTGCAAGTCCGGCTTGAGCCAATGATGGCAACCAAACTGCCCAGTCAGCACCGAGTCCTTCGGCAACTGAAAGTACACAGCTATCAATTGGGAATCCTGTTTCGCTTTCGAAGATATCTCCTTCGTACTCATTTCCTGAGCATTCGTCTACCGCTACTAGCGGCTCTTGAGCAGGAACATCTTCGATACAAGAAACTGTGATGTCTTCAAGCTCTGGGAATACTGGTCCTTCAGTATCAAGAACAGAGATATTTTGAACACAAGTTGTTTCTTCACCGGTAGGTCCTACCACAAAGAACGTACGTTCAATTGAGTAAGAGCAGTTAGAATCACCTTCGATGATTTCATCTTCGTAAGAGTACTCAAGACCTGCGCAGTTATCAGTAAGTGGCTCTCCAAGAGCTTCAGGTGAAAGGTCACCTCCACATTCTGCTACTGCATCTTCAGGGCACGCTACTCCAAGTCCGTTTGGTTGGTCAAGAGTGATTGAGATCTCGAATGGACCTACTTCACCATTCCATCCATCAACCTGGATGTAGTAAGTCTCACCTGGCACGTAATCTTCACAAGTCAATACGATTTGTGACATCAAGCTTTCACCACTGTCATCATCACAAGCAATTGACGCTTCAGCATCACAACTTTCGAAAACTTGTAGTTGAGTATCGCCATTAGCACCATCTACATCAAGCTCGAAAGTTTCGATGATTACATCTCCACCTTCCGGAGCTACGAAGCTATACCATATGTCGTTATCTACCTCATCGCCACCGAACCAGCAGTCACCTGCAGGCGCATCGCTAGCAGTCGATAGCGTGTTGTCTCCCTCTACAGCAATACCGTCTGTAGCAAGAGCAATCGCTCCATCACAGTCGTTATTGTCTACAGGGTACTCACAAGAACCATCGTCTTCAGTAGCATCTGGATTGTAGTTCAGAGCTTCTTCATCAGTACATCCTTCAATTTCACAACCGAGTTCCTCAGCTGTTCCACCGATTGGAGTAAGAATGATTTCTGGCCCTTCACCGTCTTCAAGAGTTACATTATATAGTTCGTCACCTTCTTCATTAGTAATTACAAGGTCGTTTCCGTTCCATCCATCTCCGAAAGAGTCTTCTAGAGATAGTTGGTAGCAACCGTCAGCGAGGCAAACATCCTCATTATACGGTGCACCTCCTGAAAGAACTTCGTTTCCTTCATCGTCAGAAAGTGTCCAGCTAACTTCACTTGCGAAGCTTCCGCCTCCAACTGAAACATTATACGAGTTTTCTCCTTCTTCACAAGGCTCTGCTTCAAGGAGAGATCCGCAGTATACATTATATTCAAATGTTTGTCCAGAAGAAGAACCTGAAACACATGATACTGATCCGTCAGAATCTACGGCAATCGAAATAAAGTCGCCAGTTGATTCTACGACAAGACCAGAAATGTCTCCAGTACCACTAAATAGTACAGGGTCATCTGAAGTAGCTCCATCGTAAATAATGATATCATCGCAGCATGACTCAAGAGAGCCCGCGATGAACTCAATTACCATAGGAACACCAGCTGCGTTTGACTCGTACGTGGCGAAAATATCATTCTCGCTGTTTCCATAGCAGTACGTAGCCGAAACTGGCTCGGTATCACAGGCTGCAATCACGCATGAACCATCGTCCTCAGTTGCATCTGGGTTATAGTTCACAGCTTCTTCATTTGTACAACCAGGTACGATAGCAGATCCACAGTAAACCTCGTATTCAAAAGTTTGACCAGAGGATGAACCGCTATCGCAAGAAACTGATCCATCAGAATCAACCGCTAATGAGATATAATCTCCAGTAGCCTCTAAAACCAATCCTGTGAGGTCTCCTGAACCACTAAATAGTACAGGTGCAGATGCATCCTGACCATCATAGATGATAATATCATCACAGCATGACTCTAGTGAGCCTGAGTTGAAAATGATTGAGATAGGAGTTCCTGACTCATTTGATTGGTAAACTGCGAAAATCCCGTCTTCGTTATTTCCGTAGCAGTATTCTTCAGCAATAGGCTCTGAATCACAAGCTGGAAGAACACATGAACCATCATCTGAAGTCGCCTCTGGATCATAGTTTAAGGCATTCTCATCTGTACATCCTGGGATGTCGTAAATACAAGATTCGTCATCGATTGTAGCACACTCTTCAAAGTTGAGTGCTTCTGGATCTGTACATCCTTCTACAGCTTGAGTAGAAACTGTAATATCGAAAGTTCCTGCTTCAGCTCCGTAGCCATCTACCTGAACGTAATAAGTTTCTCCTGGAATGTAGTCACCGCAGAGAAGCTCTGCAACAGACATGAATGATCCACCGTGGTCATCAAAATTCCCACCGTCATCATCACAAGCTACTTCAACTCCACCACAAGCATCGTAAACCGCTACTTGAGTGTCGCTATTAGTACCAGCAAATGTCTCAATGATTACATCTCCTTCTTCAGGAGCCACAAAGAAGAACCATACATCATTCTCCGCTAAATCAGCAGAGTCAAAGAAACATGATCCTTCTGGTCCTCCGCCTGTAGCTTCGCTGTTATCTCCGGCAGTTGCACCGCCATCAACCAAAATTTCAACAGCGCCTTCGCACTCATCGTTTTCTGGCCCAACAACTTCGTATTCACAAAGCTCTTCGTTGTCACCACATACTGCTTCCGGATCGAAGTTCAAAGCTTCTTCATCCGTACATCCAGCTTGTTCGCGAACAACTGTAATTGGGTTTGAAAGATCGAAACAACCTTCGAGGTCGTTTGCATTCTCTCCAACTTCAGCTCCTACTAGACCGTCATCAAATGACAGGTGCCAGATCAGGCAAGTACCCGCACCAGCTCCTTCAAGATCAAATGGCGATCCTTCTGGAAGTGCAAGAATGTTTCCATCGGCATCGGTGATAACCCAAGCCATGTTAGGACCTTCAGCTCCTTCTAGAGTAACGTCAATCGGATCGGCAACACCGTCACCAGCGCAAATTGTTGTTTCGCTTTCTGTCGAGATTTGACCTCCGTTAACGATAACACAAGACCCGTCATCTACATCCGCTTCTGGATCGTAGTTACAAGCTGTTTCATCTGTACACCCTTCTACTGGGAATACACATGAACCATCGTCACACTGAGCGTTTTCGTCATAATTAGACGCCTCTGGATCTGTACATCCAGCTTGCTCACGAACTACAGCAATTGGTTCTGAAAGATCGAAGCAACCTTCGAGGTCGTTCGCATTCAAACCAACTTCAGCTCCTACGAGCCCATCGTCAAACGACAGGTTCCAAATGAGGCAAGTTCCTGGCTCAGCACCTTCAAAATCAAAAGGCGGTGCAGCAGGAAGATCAAGGATGTTTCCATCTTCGTCTGTAATTACCCATGCTGTGTTAGGACCTTCAGCTCCTTCAAGTGTTACGTTGATCTCATCTGCAATTCCGTCACCAGCACAAATAGTTGTAGCGTCATCTGTTGAGATAACACCTCCATCAACAATGATACAAGACCCATCGTCAATAGTCGCTGCCGGATCGTAGTTACAAGCCGCTTCAACTGTACAACCCTCTACCTGAGCAGGAATTGGGTAAATACATCCAAGCTGTGAACCATCGATCTCTTCATAACCCTGACCTTCTTCATTAATTGGGTTTTCCCAAACATAACGAAGGCTTCCTTCAGGACCACCAATACCACCATTCAATACCTGAACGTTGATCTTGTAGCTGAATTCACCATCAGTTACGAATTGACCCAACATGATTTGGTTGTTCTCATTGTTTGTGAGATTTGGATTACCAGGAGTACCGAACCATGCACCGTCATCCATAACAAGGCTCTCACCGTTGTTTTCGAATGGTGCAAACGGACTTCCTACAGTCCCTTCACCAGGAACCTCCTGAATACCACTTGCACATGGATCACCTACAGTTAAATAGGTATCATATTCAAGTTCTGGCACAATAGGAAAGAAACCACACTGAGCCCCGATGAGCAACCCCTGAGGGTTTTGATAAAAACTAGTGGTCGTCATCACCTCCATTGGGTGAACACCATAAGCGGCTACCGCGGTAAGGATGTCGTCATCCGACTCCAGCTCGGCATAGACCCTGTAGGCCGTATATCCTGTGAAGTCGGTGGACCCAATCTCACCGCCCAGAGGAATCTCCTCAACAGTGATCCCAACTAATTGGGAACGAGCCGTTACGACACAACACAGTGCCATTAATAAGAATAGAAGTTTTTTCATAATTAAGCATTTTTTTTGGCTATTAGACAATACATTAATTTTTAGAAGGCATACTTAAGGATCTCAAAAGTAGCAAATAAAATCCAGTTTCAAAAAAAAATTTTTAAAATATCGATGCTATTCGGTGATTCATCGAATATTTGAGCTAATCCATCTACAGTGTTCCATCGAAGCAAATTCAAAATTATTTGATCTATTCATTAACCGTGTGATCAAAATATTAACTCCACGACACCAATTGTTTAACCACACAAACAAGAACCAACATGAGTGCAACTAACTCTTTTTGTGGTATTAAGAATAGTTAGCAATACAAATTCTACCAAGTTCGTGCTCTACTAATGCGAAGTGATTATCTTCACTGCCACAACCCCTAAAGTTGAGCATGAAAAAATTGAAATTAAAAAATTCACTCTTTGCGGCATTCACTGTTGTCGCACTTCTCTTTACTGACAGCCAATGTTTGGCTCAAGGCGATTCCACGATAACCAGAAGCTTCAAACAGACCTTCCAGATGGAAGCCGATGGACTTTTCGATGTCAACTTGCAGTATTCTCAATTAAAAGTTGTCAACTGGGACAGTAGCGCTGTGAGCATTGAAGGCATGGTTGAAGCACTCACAGCTGACTCTGCTGAAGCTGAAGAAATTTTTAATCTTTTGACTGTAGATATGTATAGCAGTCCGCTCGAAACCGGACTATCGACCCGAGTGGACGCTGAGTATAAAGAGCGTGAAAAGCAACCTTTCACCATCACTTTCACAGTGAAGCTACCAAAATCTGTGGGCGTACTCGGCCGGTTCGATTTCTGTAAGGTTGACGTTCCGACTCTTTCAGGACCGACTGACCTGAAGTTCAACTACACGGACCTCACCGCAGATAGCCTCAACTTTAACAAGTCAGAAGTAGCCGGAAAACACAGCACAACAGAAATTTCCAATTTTGCCGGAAATATGATCGCCAGTCAGTATGGAACTCTCAAAGTGGGTACAATTACTGACTCTACCGAAGTGATTAACGAATATGGTACTGCAGATATAAATAAGTTATCAAACTCTTGTCGTTGGTTGAAACTCGTCAACGATTTTGGTGACATCCAGATCACAGTATCCGATTCGATTTCTTACAAAATGGATGTAGACTCGAGCTACGGTACTCTGATCTTTCCCGAAGAAGATGAAGACATGCCTCTCACCGATCCGGCAAAAGAAACTGAATGGCAAGCTACATTTGGAAGCGCCAAAGAGGAGGCGATCCTGAAAATCGACAACGAATTCGGGTCTATTACATTCACGAGATAGACTGCGAATCGGGCATTTACAAATCTTCCTGAAAAAAAGTTGCCCCACAGTTTTGCCGAGACAAAATATTTATAAATTTGCCCCTCCATTTCGGTGCCATAGCTCAGGTGGTAGAGCAAAGGACTGAAAATCCTTGTGTCCCTGGTTCGAATCCAGGTGGCACCACTCGAAATCGAAAAAAGGCTGTTTTCCACAGGAAGACAGCCTTTTGTATTTTGCACCTGTAACGAATTGCAAATGTCTGTGAACCCAACGAATTCAGTCGTCTTTTCTCAGGAATTATCAAAGGACATCAAAAATCTCGGCCTGAGCGAAGTTTCCGGAATTTTCCTTTTGGCAGATTCAAACACACTCAAGCATTGCTGGCCCGTTTTGGCAGAATCAATTCCCGAATTCAGAGATCGTATCGAAATTCTGGAAGTGCCTCCTGGTGAAGGAACAAAATGTTTGGAGGTTGCAGCGCAGCTATGGAGCACGCTGATGGAACTGGGAGCTGACCGACAGTCGATGCTGATCAACCTAGGCGGTGGTGTAATCTCGGACCTGGGAGGATTTGTCGCCTCTACCTATAAAAGAGGTATGGCATTTTGCAACGTTCCAACCTCATTGCTGGGTCAGGTGGATGCAGCAATCGGAGGTAAAACGGGGATAGACCTCGACTCCTTTAAAAATCAGGTCGGCACTTTTGCAGATGCGAAGTGTACTCTTATTTCGTCATCGTTTTTAGGAACCTTACCCCAACGCGAACTAACAGCTGGCTTGGCAGAAATGATAAAACACGGTTTGATTGCCCGTGAGGGTTTATTTCATAAGCTCGAAGAAATTAAAAAGGCGACTCCAGCAGAAATCTCACCATTGGTAGAAGAAGCTGCATCAGT
Source organism: Halocola ammonii (assembly GCF_049334165.1). Taxonomy (NCBI): domain Bacteria; kingdom Pseudomonadati; phylum Bacteroidota; class Flavobacteriia; order Flavobacteriales; family Halocolacceae; genus Halocola; species Halocola ammonii. Next base: position 226,862 of record NZ_JBEGHD010000006.1, on the reverse strand, counting down.
GAAACTTTCAATCGTGGAAATTGACCCGAACGAGAAAGGGGAAAGAAAAAAGCTAAACTTTGGACACACTATCGGTCATGCCGTTGAATCACTTTCTATGGAGAGCGATGAAGCTCTATCACATGGTGAAGCTGTAGCCATTGGGATGTTTGTAGAGACACTTTTGTCAAAGAAAATACTCGACCTCAGCAATGCAGAAAGTAAGCGCATCGAAAACTTGCTACTCAAACACTTTCGAGAATCTCTGTGCAGAATTTTTAACAGCCAGGACGTATGGGAGATAATGCAGCACGACAAGAAAAATGTAAACGGTAAAGTGAACTGTACACTTATCTCCTCTATCGGAGAAGCTCAAATTGACAACGAAATTTCTATCGGAGATTTTGAAATAGCATGGAGACAGTTTGAGAGTTTTCAAAATTGGATCAACGAGTAAGAACGATGTAATCCTTTATTAAGGTCTTTAAAAACTTCTTCGGCTCCTTGGGCATTTCATCAAGCTCAAGTTGCTCCGCCATTCTTTCGCTTAGTTCTCTCACGGTATCGCGGTGAGCTTCATTTTTGTGTTTATCAAAACGATCTACCGTTTGCTTAATAAGCAGCATGTCTTCTTCTCTAAATTCCCGAATCTGAGGATAAACCGGTTCGTAATTTTGCTTTGTGTTAATTTTCAAAATATCCTTTAGACTTACCTTGAGCTTCGGCCTTACACGCACCACTGTAGAATTGCTCAGCAAGCCTCCGAGCCTCTGACCATTTTCTGTAGAAGTCACCAAAATCGCGGCTAAACCACCCAGTGAGAGCCAAATGTCTACAAACCGAAAAGCCCAACGAGTTAGGTAATCTGTAAAGTTCAGTTGTTTCCCATCGAGCTTCACCACTTTGATACGGAGGGCCATTTTTCCTACTGTTTGTCCATTAAAAAGCGTCTCCATCCAGAGTGTGTAAAAAGTAACTGGAAGGAAAGCGATAATAAACTGAACCACCTCAGCAGTTTGCCTGGAGTCCAGGGAAATAAAAATCCAGAGAACGAAGAGATTTAACAAAAATGAAGCGGCAAAAAGAATGAGAATGTCGATCAAAAAAGCCAGAAACCGATCGAGCAAACCTCCGAGCTCATAGCTAATAGTCACATTCTGAGTGGTCTTAATGTCGATGGTTTGCATTTGATCTGAAAGTTATATTTTAGCTAATCTCTAAAAAAATTCTGAACTACCGGACATGCGGGAGACGGACTTCATTAAGCAAAATAAAAACAAGTGGATTGAATTTGAGCACGCGCTCAAAGACAATAAAACCGATCCCGAAAAACTCAACCGGCTGTTCATCGAAACTACCGATGACCTTTCCTACTCCAGAACTTACTATTCGAACCGATCGGTTAGGGTATATCTGAATGGAATTGCTCAACGGGTATTCCAACTCATCTATCGCACGAAAAGCAACCGGGCAGGTCGCTTCAAGGCCTTTTGGATGAAAGACCTGCCGCAAGCCATGTGGTTTTCTCGTAACGAACTTCTGCTGGCCTTTCTACTGTTTGTTTTTGGCTTTGGGATTGGTGTCATGAGTAGTATCTACCACCCCGAGTTCGTCAACATCATTCTCGGGGACAGATACGTTTCGATGACGGAGGAAAACATAAAAAATGGCGACCCGATGGGCGTTTACAAAGATGGAAACGCCATCAGTATGTTCATTTGGATTGCCAGCAACAATGTGCGAGTTGCACTACTGGCCTTTGTCTGTGGGGTATTTTTCTCTGCCGGCACTGTCTTGATCATGCTCTACAATTCAGTTATGGTAGGGGCTTTCATTTGGTTCTTTGTGCAACGAGATCTGTTCTTCGAATCTTTCTACGCCATCATGCTCCACGGTACGCTGGAACTTTCCTGTATCGTGCTGGCCGGCTGTGCCGGGCTAGCCCTTGGCCGTGGACTGCTTTTCCCTGGAACCTATTCTCGCGGGCAGGCTTTTCTTTTGTCTGCCAGACGAGGCATTAGAATCATGATGGGCGTGGTGCCAGTTTTGGTTTTTGCTGCAGTCATCGAAAGCTTTGCTACTCGATACACCGAAACTCCAGATTTTTTCCGCGGAGCGATAATCGTATTGAGCGCAGCTTTTATCGTTGGCTACTTTGTGGTACTGCCCTACCGTTTGAGAAAACGCGGAATCCTCGAAGACCAGGAAGAAGAGCAATTGCAACCAACCAAAAACGAGAGGCTCGTTCTCCACGAAGTGAAATCCGTAGGGCGAATTTTCACAGAGCTATTTTTGTTCTACCGCAAGGGAATCAGCAAAATGTTTCGGTCAGCCTTCCTCGGCTTTCTCGCACTGGTCGCCCTGGTTTACGGAACCGGAAATTATTTTTACGAAATCATCGAGACTAACCTCGTTTACGGTCTCCCTCCCGGGCAAATAATATTTCCTTTCCCCACGCTGAATGACTTTTTTGCCTACACCGAGCACTGGGTGCTACTTCCATTCGCCATCTTGTTTTTCTTCCTGGCCACGAGCACTTCAATCTTCATTTTTGAAAAACACCGCTTAGGTGAGCTCGGCTATAAAAAATTTATTCGTGAGAATGGAATGAGCATTGCACTCACAGCAGTGATTATCTCACTGTTTTTCTATCTACCCCACTGGTCCCTTACCACACTGGCTTTTGGTCTGCTGACACCTATCCTACTTCTTTCGCTCTACTCCGCCATCAAGAAAAAGATCTTTCTTTTCAGCGGGTTTAACACAGCTCTTCAGTTATTGAGATCGAATTTTCCTTTTATGATGGGTCTTCACTTTATCATCTTTCTGGTACAGTTTCTTTTCATTCTCGTTGTAGGTGCTCCATTGCTCTACTTCAACCTGGAGCTGGTTACCATGAATTTGCCAGCCGACTTCTTTCTGCTGGACGACATGCCTTACCTTCTCTACTCCTTTGCAGCAATTGTAGGTATGGGAATGGTCTACCCAATGTTGGTCTACGGCATCAACTTGTTTTACTATCACTGCGAAGAAATGGAGCAAGCCGTTTCTCTGAAATCAAAAATTGCCGAAATAGGCATCAAAAAACGAGCTTACGGCCTTGAGAAAGAAGTTTAATCCCATTCGAAATATCGTCTTCACAATCTTCGCAGTCCTACTGGTGGCTTTGAGTCTGTTGACTCCTGCAACTTCTATTGCTCAAGAATCTGACAGAATGAATGAGGAGTCGTGGGAGGAGGCCACTGAAGGAGTGAATTATGGCAACACCAAAGAACAAGAAGAGGAGGAGGAAGAGATTGAACCGCAAGAAGAAGACAAAGAAGATTCTGACAGTAGCTTTTGGAACTGGGACATAGGCATAAGTCAAACCCTCCTAAAAGTTTTATCGATCTCACTGATCGTGATTTTGCTCACTTTCGTCCTGGTGAGGCTGCTGGGAAATAGAATCGGTTTTGGAAAGCTCAAAGAAAAGAAGCTGAGCTTCACGCTGGAAGACGTTGAAGAAAACCTGGAAGAATCTGACCTGGAGCGCTTCAAGCGCGAGGCACTGGATAAAAAAGACTTCAAAACAGCGATTCGCATTTTGTACCTGATGATTCTCAAGGATCTCTCTATTCAAAACAAAATTGCCTGGAAAAGAGAAAAGACAAACAGTCAATACGTCAGAGAGATGCGAGGCAACGAAGGATTCAAGGAGTTTAGAGATTTAACACGCTCATTTGAATACGTGTGGTATGGCGAAATGCCTTTTTCAGCAACCGACTACCAGAAATTGCTACCTGCTTTTAGCAGTTTTCTCGATCGTTTAGAACAACAAAACAGCAAGAGCAATGAAAAAGAGTAACACTGCCCTTATCATTATCGCTCTTGTTTTGGTTGTAGCCTTGCTGGTTTACATCATTCTAAACTCGGGTTATAATTGGGGCGAAAGCTACAAGCCCGATGATGAAAATCCATACGGCACAACTGTGCTAACCGATATTTTTGAAAAAACAGGCGAATTCGAAATCGTAACGGATACGATCTACAAGACAATCCCCGAGGACGCCAGCGGCAACTATGTTTTTGTTGGACGAACTCTCTACACCGATTCACTTGAGTTGGATTTTATCATGCGCTTTGTGGAAAGAGGTGGAAACGCTTACATTTCAAGCAAATACCACAACTACACCTTGCTGGACACCCTTTTTAAATTACCGGAAGGCTCGCTCGACTATTACTTCCAGCAGGGTAGTGAACCGTTGCAATATTCCAACTTCATCAATTCTGTGAGAGACACCATTGTGAACGGAAAGCTCATGGGCTCTGATAGTCTTTTCGAGTGGAAACACGTGTACGACAACGAAATGGTGTGGCACAACTGGAACTATTTCGATCATCAGATTTTATCGGAAGACACTACCCAAAAAGTTGTGATGCTGGGTGACATTCAAACTCCTCTTTATGGCGAGTTTTATTCGAACTACCTGTCCCGCGACTACGGAGAAGGAACTTTTTACTTCCACACCACTCCGGAGGTTTTTACCAATTATTACCTACTTGAAAAGAAAAATTTTGAGTACGCCAGAGAGGTCTTTTCGAGCATGAAAGACGGACCGGTTTATTTTGACGAGCACAACCAAAATTATCAGTACACAGGCTCCAAGGACAGTACCAACAGAGGCGCGGCCGACAACGAAGGACCGCTAACCTTCATCATGTCTCAACCTCCACTCCGGTGGGCCTGGTATCTTTTGCTCCTCGGAGGGTTGTTATATTTGATTCTGGGATCGAAGCGAAAGCAACGTGTTATTCCGGTTTTGGAACCGAACACCAACACTTCGATTGAGTTTGCTGAAACGGTGAGCCAGCTCTACATGAGGCAAAAAGATCATCGAAAGATCAGCTCCACCAAGATGAAGCTCTTTTTGGCTTTTATCCGCGAGCGATATGGAATTAAGACCAAAACGGAGACGAAAAAAGAACAGGAAAAATTAATCGACCGCATTTCCAATCTCTCGGAGGTTGACCGCGAAGTCGTCAAAAAGATTTTCGATCAGGACAAAGAAATCTTGACAGCGTACGAAGTGTCCAACAAAATGCTTGTAGATTTCCACCACCTGATCGAGCACTTCTACCACAATTGCAAATAATCCATTCTTATGAAAGAAGAAGACAAAAAGGAAAATAAAGATTTGACAAACGAGTCAAACCCAAATAACGAGAGTCAGGACAAGGCTCCAGAGTCGGGAGCCAATCAACCATCGCCAACAGGAAGTGAGCAAACACCCGGCCTTCCCGAGACACCTAAAATGGATCAATCCGGTGAAGCATTTCCAAAAGAGCCGGCTTCGCCATACGCTGGTCAGCAGACTCTGGATGTAACACCCATCAGAAAAGCAACTGATGCAATCAAGGACGAAATTGCCAAAGTGGTGATCGATCAGGACGAAACGGTAGAGCTGATGCTGACGGCTTTGCTCACTGGCGGACACTGCCTTTTGGAAGGCCTCCCGGGAATCGCTAAGACGCTCACGGCAAAAATGCTGGCACAAACTATCGACAGCGATTTTAGCCGCATTCAGTTTACCCCAGACCTGATGCCGACTGACGTAACCGGAACTTCAGTTTTCAACGTGAAAAACTCCGAGTTTTACTTCAAGCACGGTCCAATCTTCTCCAATGTGATCCTCATTGACGAGATCAACAGAGCTCCTGCAAAAACTCAGGCAGCGCTGATGGAGGTGATGGAAGAAAGACAACTCACCTACGATGGCACAACTCACCAGATGGAGTTTCCATTTTTTGTGATTGCCACTCAAAACCCTGTGGAGCAAGAAGGAACCTACTCCCTACCTGAGGCTCAGCTCGACCGATTTATTTTCAGAATTGTGATGGAGTATCCAAACCTGGACACCGAAAAAGAAATTCTCTACGAATTCCAAAGCGACTTCAACATCCGCAAAAAGGAAATCGTGAAGCCAGTCGTTTCTCCGCAAGATTTGAAGTCATTCAGCGAATTGATTGAAAAAGTATTTATCAAAAAAGAACTCATCGACTACATCGCCAACATCGTGCACAACACGCGAAACAACGGAGATCTTTTCCTCGGTGCTTCGCCAAGAGCTTCTCTGGCCATCATGAAAACGGCCAAAGCAAAAGCTGCTATCAAGGGCAGAGGTTTTGTGACGCCTGACGATATTCAGGAGGTTTGCTACCCTGTGCTTAACCACCGAATTATTCTTTCTCACGAACGAGAAATGGAAGGAACGACCGTGAAAGACGTAGTTCGCGACATTCTCGAAAAAATTGATGTTCCCCGCTAAAAACTCCCACAAACCTTGAAGACAACCTGGCGCGTATTAAAACAGTTTCAGCTCAATGGCCGATTTTTTCTGGTCATTGGAGCTTTGGTAGTGCTGCTGTCGCTCGGCTTTTTGCACGAGCCGCTCTTCATTGCCGGTAAGCTGGCTCTGGTACTTTTCGCTGTGGTTTGTTTGGTGGATTGCATTCTTTTGGCTCAAAACAAAAACCTGATTCTAGGCAGTCGAAAAACACCAAAACTCTTTTCACTAGGCGATGAAAACGAGGTGAAAATCCACCTAATGAATCGCTTCAGTATCAAACTTTTCATCACTATTTATGATGAGTTGCCGGTGCAATTTCAGCAGCGTGATTTTCAAATGAAAATATCTATGGCTGTGGGTGAAAGAAGAATTTTGAAGTACTCTCTTCTACCTCTGGTTCGCGGGGAATACGCTTTTGGCAAAATCAACCTGCTTATCTCTAGCAAGATCGGATTGCTTTCCAGAAGAATTCGCAAGAACGAAGAGCACACCATTCCGGTTTACCCATCGATCATCCAGATGAAAAAATACGAGTTGATGGCCTTTGCCAGTATCTCCAATTTTCATGGGATTAAAAAAATGCGGAGACTCGGCCATAGCTACGAGTTTGAGCAAATTAAAACTTACGTGCAAGGCGATGATGTGAGGAGCATCAACTGGAAAGCAACCAGTAGGAAAAACCAGTTGATGGTGAATCAGTACGAAGACGAACGATCACAGCAGGTGTATTCGATCATCGACAAAAGCCGATCTATGCGAATGCCATTTAATGGCCTCAGCCTGCTCGACTACGCCATTAACACAAGCCTGGTCATCTCAAACATCGCACTGAAAAAACACGATAAAACTGGACTGATTTCTTTTAGCGACAAGATGGGTTCGACTATCCGTGCAGACAAGGGAAAAGTACAACTAAAAAAAATCTTGCAGGCACTTTACAATGAAAAGGAAGCACGACTGGAAGCCAACTACGAACTGCTTTTTCACGCCATTCGAAACATCATCAAAAGTCGTAGCCTGATTTTTCTTTACCTCAACTTTGAGAGTGCCTACGCTTTGGAACGCGCCCTCCCTGTTTTGAGAAGAATTAATGCCCACCACCTGCTCGTTGTCATGATTTTTGAAAACACCGAACTGGAGGATTACAGCACTAAAAAAGCCGAGTACATACGAGATATTTACACGCAGACCATTGCTCAAAAAATGGTGCTGGAGAAAAAGCACCTCGCCATTCGCCTTCGGAAGCAAGGCATTCAAACCATACTTACAAAACCCGAAGACTTGTCGATGAACACTGTTAACAAATACCTCGAACTAAAAGCTCGCGGCCTCATCTAAAGTAGTCGAAAACATTTTTAATAAGTCCCCGCCACTGGTCACTTTTTGGAGTGCAAAAGACGGGAATATTGTTACTTTTGCGCCACATGGAATTTTCTGCTAGACAAATAGCCGACTTGCTCGGAGGTGAAATTGTAGGGAACCCGGAAACCACTGTAGATAATTTATCTAAGATCGAAGAAGGTGCTCCCGGAACGCTCACATTTTTGGCCAATCCAAAATACACTCCGCACATCTACGACACTCAGGCTTCACTGGCCATTGTCAATAAATCTTTTGAACCGGAGAAAGACCTTCCATCAACTCTCACACTGATTTTGGTGGAAGATGCCTACCGCAGTTTCGCACAACTGCTCGAAATGTATAACCAGATGCAGCAGGCCGAGCCGGGAATCGATAAGTTGGCTTTCGTGCACGAATCTGCCGAGGTTGGAAAAGACGTGTTCATCGGGGCTTTTGCTTACATCGGCCCGAATGCAAAAGTCGGTGATAACGCTAAAATTTATCCGCACTGCTACTTGTCAAACAATGCCGAGGTTGGAAGCGGAACAACGTTACAGGCCGGAGTTAAGATTTACGACAACAGCAAAATCGGGAAGAATTGCATAATCCACGGAGGTGTAGTAATTGGTGCTGACGGTTTTGGTTTTGCACCAAACTCCGAAAACCAGTACAACAAGGTGGCTCAGATCGGTAATGTAATTATCGAAGACCACGTTGAAGTGGGGGCAAACACCACGATCGATAGAGCTACTTTGGGATCTACGATCATCCGAAAAGGGGCCAAAATCGATAACCTCATCCAAATTGCCCACAATGTGGAAATTGGCGAAAACACGGTGATTGCAGCACAGACGGGTATTGCAGGTTCCACAAAAATTGGAAAGAACTGTATGATTGGAGGCCAGGTGGGAATTATTGGTCACCTGAAAATTGCCGATAACGTGAAAATTGCAGCTCAGTCGGGCATTGGCTCCTCCATTCTAAAAGAAGGCGAAATCGTTCAGGGATCGCCACACCTTTCCATTCGCGATTACAAAATGTCATACATCGGCTTCAAAAGGCTACCAAATCTTATGAAGAAGATCGATGAGCTCGAAAAGCAAATCGCACAGATAAAATCAGAAAAAGAATAATAAGACCTAAACCAAACCCCGGAATGAGCTCTAAACAGAGAACCCTAAAACAAAGCGTAAGCCTCACGGGAATAGGATTACATACCGGTGAAAAAGTAACACTCACCATAGAACCCGCTCCCGCCAACACCGGATACAGATTTCAGCGAGTTGACCTCGAAGGCAAACCCATAGTCGTTGCCGATCCGGACAATGTGGTATCTACCAAAAGAGGTACAACACTCGAGCAAAACGGAGCCAGCGTTCACACCACTGAACACGTTCTTGCTGCCATATACGGATCCAAAGTAGACAACGCTCTCGTCACTCTCGATGGACCCGAGGTACCCATCATGGACGGAAGCTCCTGGCCTTTTGTGGAAGCCATTCAAAAGGTTGGTTTCGAAGAACAGGAAGCAGAACGAAAGTATTTGGTTCTCGAAGAAAATATAGCCTTCGAGAACAGCGACAAAGAAGTGGAAATGCTCGCAGTGCCTACCGATGGTGGCGAAATGAGACTTACAGTGATGGTCGATTACAAATCGCCAGTGTTGGGAACTCAGCACGCCAGTATGTATTCCCTCAATGAGTTTGTCGATGAGATTGCAAAATGCCGCACATTCGTTTTCCTTAAAGAAATTGCGCAGCTGGCAGAGCTCGGCCTGATAAAAGGTGGCGACATGGACAACGCCATTGTGCTAGTCGAACGCGAGTACGCTGAAGACGAGATCCAGCGAATTCTTAAGCTTATAGGCAAGGAAGATCTCAAAGTCAAGGTCGAAGGAATTGGAGTTCTGAACACACTCAAACTGCAATACGAAAACGAACCAGCGCGACACAAACTTCTCGACATCGTGGGTGACCTGGCGCTGGTAGGTCGATTTATCCGTGGCCATATTCTCGCAGCTCGACCTGGACATGCCGGAAATGTAGAGTTTGCGAAAGTTTTAAAAGACCTGATCAAAAACGAAAAGAACGCTCCGGAAAAGTTTGACCTTCAAAAAGAGCCGCTCTTTGACATCAACAAAATCACGAGCATGCTCCCCCATCGCTATCCGTTTTTGCTGATCGACAAGATCATGGAAATGGACGATCAGAGCATCGTGGGTGTGAAAAACGTTACCATGAACGAGCCGTTCTTCCAGGGACATTTCCCAGGGAATCCCGTGATGCCAGGAGTATTGCAGGTTGAAGCAATGGCTCAGGTCGGTGGTATTTTTGCACTCAGCTCTGTAGAAGATCCGGAGAATTATTCCACCTACTTTCTGAAGATCGACAATGTGCGATTTAAGCAAAAAGTTGTTCCCGGAGACACCATCGTTTTCAAACTAACTTTGGATTCACCAATTCGTAGAGGACTGGTGAACATGAGCGGAAAAGCGTTTATCAACGGCAAGTTGGTTACAGAAGCTACCATGCTCGCTCAGGTAGCCAAAGAAAATTAATTAGATTCGGCCATGCCATCCATTACTGAGGACAAGATGAATGAAATGACACATATCCACCCCGATTCGAAAATTGGCGAAAATGTAGAAATTGGCGCCTTCACCAGCATTGCAGCTGATGTAGAAATTGGCGACAACACGTGGATTGGACCGAACGTCACCATCATGGATGGAGCGCGAATCGGCAAGAACTGCCGCATTTTTCCCGGTGCTGTTATCAGCGCTATTCCACAAGATTTAAAGTTTGATGGAGAACAGACCACAGCAGAAATCGGAGATTTTTCGACCATTCGCGAATGCGTGACCATCAACCGCGGGACGAAAGATAAATTCACCACTAAAGTTGGACAGAATTGTTTGCTCATGGCTTACGTCCATGTAGCTCACGATGCGCAAATTGGCAACAACTGCATCATTGCCAACTCGGCCAACATTGCCGGTCATGTGATTATTGAAGACTGGGTAGCAATTGAAGGTGTAGTGGCCGTTCAGCAATTTGTTCATATTGGGCAGCACGCGTTCATTGCCGGGGGTTCACTGGTTCGCAAAAACGTACCGCCATATGTGAAAGCTGCTCGAGAGCCACTTTCTTACGCTGGTGTAAACGCCATCGGACTAAGAAGAAGAGGTTTCGAAAACGAATCTATTGCAACTATAGAAGATGTCTACCGCGCCATTTACGTTCACAGCAGCAACATGTCGCAGGCACTAAAAGCAGCTGAAATGGAGCTACCTTCCTCCAGCGAAAAAGAAGTGATTTTGAGCTTCATTAGAAATTCGGAAAAAGGCATCATCCGAGGGCCACTTTAGGATGTATGGAAATCACGCTCGAAAACATCGGTAAACGATTTAATCGCGACTGGATTTTCAGGGGCATTTCAACTCAGCTCACTCCCAACAATCACACTGTCTTGCTCGGATCTAACGGGTCTGGGAAAAGTACGCTACTTCAGATTCTTTCAGGATACATGGAGCCATCTGAAGGAAAGCTCTCTTTTCAGAAAGACAAGTCCGAGGTCTCGGCAGAACTGGCATTTCGAAATGTCAGCATCACCAGCCCGGCCATGAAACTTTACGAAGAGCTCACACTCCAGGAGATGCTAGGTTTTCACTCTAAGTTTAAACCTCTGAGGAACAAGCTCACCGTCAAAGAACTGATTGAGCAAACCGGCCTCCAGCGCCATCGCGATAAACAGCTGAAATACTTTTCCAGCGGAATGCTCCAACGTGTGAAGCTTGCCCAGGCAATTTTTAGCGAGAGTACATTGCTACTTCTTGACGAGCCAACTTCCAATCTGGATCGGCAAGGAATCGATTGGTACAAAAACCTAATTACAGAAAACTCACAGAATCGGCTCATCGTGGTATGCTCAAATCGCCAGCAAGACGAATACGACTTCTGCATCAATTCCATTGACATTGAGCAGTATAAATAAACCTAGACAGCGGGTTGATGAAGCGGCTTCAGTAGATCATTCACTGTTTTCACCGGATTAAACGTTTCAAGAGGAACCTCAACGAAAAACGTATTCCAATAGGCCATTGCTCCGTTCCAAAGCCCGGGAAGCTCCAGTGCTTTCAGAGCTGTTCCATCTTTCGATTTTTCTGAAACAAAAAAAGTAGATTCATCTACAAAGGAGCTTAAGTCGAAAAACTCCCTATTGTAGCGTCTCATGGAGCAAACCAGATCTACAGGATTAAAGTGCGAAGCTGACTCGAGTGCTTCACGGTGCTTTCTGTTGGATAGATTTATCTGTGCTTTTTCTACGATTTGCGGACGGCTCACACCCTGATTGTCTTTTACCCAAAAGGGACCACCGCCCGGCTCTCCCTGGTTCTTCACCATGCCGCAAACCCTCAAAGGCCGATCGAGAAGTGAAATCAATTGATCAGTTTCTGACGCTTCAAAATCAAGACCCAGAACATCTTTCAGAAACCCGTTTGCGGCCTCCACTGCTCCTTCCTTTTCAGACTTCAGTTCATCTATCAGTTGGAAAGTTTTCTCCTGCAATTCCAGTAGGCATCCCGCCAGAGCTTTTTTCCATTTCACTGTGGGAGCAAGATGATGGCGATGAACCACGTTGTCAATGTTTTTCACAAATACAATGTCGGCATTGCTTTGCTGAAGATTCACTAAAAGTGCTCCGTGTCCGCCAGGGCGAAACAAGAGTTCACCACTTTCTTCACGAAAAGGCTCGCCATTTCCAGATGCCGCAATTGTGTCTGTAGCTGGCTCCTGCACGCTCATAGAAAAATCGAAATCCACACCTGAAAACTTAGGTTTTAGCGTCACTGCCCTCAAGTGATTTTCGATTTCGGTGCGAAACTGAGGCGCCACTGTGAAATGAAATTTCAGTGGCTCATTTCCTTTCAGATACTCAACTCCTTCCGCAAGCTGTTCTTCGAATGCCGACCTTACAATTTCTCCCTCACGGTGAAATCCTACCAGCCCTTTCGGAATGTTGCTAAACCTCAGCCCTTCTTCTGAAATCAAGAATTGAGCTATTTCTTTCTTCTGACTTTCCGTGAGCTCTTTTGAAATGTCGAAAGCAAAATTCTCCTGCACTTTTCCGCTAAAAGCAAAATCTGAAAGATTATCGAAGAACTGATCAGAGAGCTCACTTCGCTGACCATTCTGGAATTCGTGCAAGTGGCGAAACATGCGAGAGGCTGCTCCAGATGCCGGCACAAACTTAGCCACCTCAACACCGCTATCGCGATTTTCGAAGCGCTCTATTTTACCTTCGACCTCATCAGCATTGAAGATGCGGATTCCATCCCCGGGAGTGCAGGCTCTCTCAATTTGTAATTCCTTGGGACCAGATTTTATTTTCTCCAATTGACGCTCAACATCCTTGAGCTCAATCCCTCTTTTCGAAATCTGGGCAACATCATTCTCAGTCCACTTCATCACTTCCATTTTGACCATGTGCCGAAAATAAAAAAAGCTGCACTGATATCGATCAATGCAGCTTATTCAATATAGCTTATTTAACTCTTTTGCAGGCTAATCCTGCATGACTTGTTCTAATTGTCCGTAAACTCTGTCGCACTCTTCGCGAATTCTGGAAACCAATTCCGGAATTTCATCGATGTTTTCGCGATGTCTCGAATTGTGCTCAATTTGTAGCACTAATTTTTCCATCTTCTTCAGACCAAGCATGGCAATTGAAGACTTCGACTTGTGAGCCAGAGGATGAAGTGCTAGAAGTTCACCCTTTTCTACGAGCGCCTCCATCTGTTTAATGTAGTTGGGGACTTGTTGTAAAAAAAGCGATATAATCTCGTTGATCATTTCTCGATTGCCCTGAAAGACTTGATTCAGATAGGACAGATCGAACAAGCGCTCTTGTTGTTCTGTATTCATTGACTTAAATTATAGCGTTTAGTAGGGTGGAATTTGGTGTTCCGCTTTCCTTTACGCGTGAGTCAATGAAAGTGTTGCGACTTTTTGGGAATTTAGTTGTGAACGCAAGCCAAGTACCTGCTGCTCATGCTAATTTCTTTTAGAAAATCGAGAATTCGAAGTTTTTCTTTGCCTCCTACGGGGTGAAGATGACAGTTGAATTTGATTCTTTCGGCATAGTTCAGAAAACTTTGAGTGTGGAGTAAATAGGCATTTTCGAGGAAATCAATTCGGCTTATTTCAGTCTTGTTCATATACATCAGAAAAATGTGGGGATAAGACGTTGCTTCCAATTCGGTAGCTGAGAAACTAAGTGCATTTTTCTTGTCGTGATGAAGGCTGATGATTTTCAACTCCTGAAGCCAGTTCAAAACACTCTTGATTCTGATTCCGTCCTTCTCAAAACTCTCTAATAATAGAACATTTGGCTTTACCATTTCCTTTTCTTCTCCTTGTTTAATTCAACTGTGTGCTTGCAAACATAGACTCAAACTAATCGTGCTATCATCAGATTCGAGACGATGCGCTTGTAGGGGAATTCCTATCCTTTCTAATTTTCTACTTTTACCCGCAACAAATGAAGCCGAAAAGCATGAAAAAAGTCCTGGTAACCGGAGGAGCTGGATACATTGGTTCTCATACTGTTGTAGAGCTAATTGAGAGTGGATACAAACCAGTAATTGTAGATAATTTTTCTAATTCGGAACCTTCTGTTTTGGATGGAATCGAAAAGATTACCGGTCAAAAGCCAGAATTTCATAAGGCTGACTGTGCTTCGAAAAAGGAGCTTCGAGAGGTTTTCAAAGCTGAAGGCAATTTTGATGGAGTCATCCACTTTGCCGCTTTTAAAGCTGTAGGCGAATCGGTGGCTGAGCCGCTCAAATACTACCATAATAACCTGGGATCAATGCAAGTGCTGCTGGAGTTGATGCAAGAATTCAGTGTGAAAAACCTGGTTTTTTCTTCGTCCTGCACTGTATATGGTCAACCCGAGACTCTTCCAGTAACGGAGGACTCTCCTGTGCAGCCCGCAAATTCTCCCTATGGCTACACCAAGCAAGTGTGCGAAAGAATGATCTCTGACGTGAATCTCTCCGAGCAGTCGGAGTTGAGTGCAGTTTTGCTTCGCTACTTCAATCCAATTGGTGCCCACAGCAGCGCTCAAATTGGCGAACTGCCTCTGGGAGTACCTAACAACCTTGTTCCTTTTATCACCCAAACTGCGGCCGGTATTCGCGAAAAACTGACAGTTTTTGGAGACGACTATAAAACCGCAGACGGAACTTGCGTGCGAGATTACATCCACGTGCAAGATCTTGCCAGAGCGCACATCCGGGCTTTCGAATGGCTGGAGCAGAACGAAGGTGCCTGCACCCCCTTTAACGTGGGCACCGGCACAGGAAGCTCGGTGAAAGAGGTAATTAATACCTTTGAAAAAGTGAGTGGCGAAAGGCTCAACTATGAAATTGGGCCGAGAAGAGCTGGTGATGTAGAATCCATCTACGCCAGTCCCGAAAAAGCAAACAAAGAACTGAACTGGAAAACGGAAAAATCGCTTGAAGATGCAATGAAAGACGCATGGAGATGGCAACAAAATATTAGTTATGAAAAAGATTAATCTACTTCTTATCGTCATTACTCTGGCAACAACAGCAATGGCGCAGCCGGCAGGCGAACCGACAAAGTTTATCCCCGAAAAAGACGAGGTGGATAAAGACAATTTCACCATCGACCTCTACACCAGTCATTGGCTCGAAGGCCCCGAAGAGTTGAAAATGCGTGGCTACAGCCTCGGCTTCAACTTCGCTTTTATGAAAGAGTACGCTTTCACTGAAAAGTCACCTTTTCGCTTTGCATGGGGTGTTGGTTTTGCTTCACACAACGTTCACAATAATGGAAGGTTTGTGCATAACGAGGAAGACGATTTTACCGAATTTCAAACTTTTCCGGCCAGCGAAGAAGTTGAAAAGAATAAACTTTCAATGAACTACATCGAAGTTCCCATTGAGCTCCGGTTTAGAACCCGAAACGATGCAAAGTTTCGTATTTATGCCGGATTCAAGGGAGGAGTTCTGGTGAATGTCCACTCTAAGACAGTCTATGAAGACAGGACGATAAAGCAGAAGGGATTTGAAAACACGGCAACCTTTAGATATGGACCCACAGCCAGAATAGGATTCAAGAAAGTAAGCCTCTTCGCATTCTATTCGTTGTCCGAAGTTTTTGAACCAGGTGATGGAGTAAAGCTCATTCCTGTTTCTGCTGGGTTGACTTTCTTTTTGCCTTAAGCTTTAGGAAAGTCCTCAATACTCGCAGCTTTTATCAAATCATGAACTGCGCACTTACCAGCCAGTAGCTGATAGACCCGCCAAGCAAAAAGCCAGCGTACACCTGTAGCGATGAGTGCTCTCGAAGCTGTAGTCTGGCGAATGCAATAATCCCGGCAAGTCCGAGAACTACATAGAGCCAAAATGACACATCGAACTGATGGATGGTCGACAACCCGATTAGGGTTCCCAAAACACCTCCGGCTGCGGTAAGATGCACTGAGATCTTCCACCAAAAGTTGATGATTAACACAGCTGTGAGAACAAGAATCAAACAAAGAAGCATGCTGTAAACTACCTCGGGAATTGGTACTGCTTTGAGTCTGAGCAAGAAATAAGTCAGGATGTAATAAGCCAGCACGATAATAAAGGGTAAGAGGCGCTCTTCGCGTTTTCGCAAGTGAAGGGACGAAATCAGATTTCGGTAGCGGAGCATTAGGATACTCACCAAAGGAGCCACGACATTGATCCCCAAGACAAAAAGCAGATACTTTAATAATCCCAGGGGAAGAAAGGCTCTCATGTAGGGATCGATCCACCAGGCGCCCAAAAAAAGATAGAGCGGCATCCAAAGGGGATGAAAAACTACGGAGACAATCTGAGCGATTCGGGTCATCGTTTGCTTTCGCTTATAGCTGTTTGCGAAGTCGCGCAACTGGAATATTCAATTGTTCCCGATACTTGGCAACAGTTCGTCTGGCAATGTTATAGCCTTTGTCTTTGAGAACTTTAGCCAGGCGTTCATCGGTCAATGGTTTCTTCTTGTTTTCAGCATCGATGCTGTCCTGCAAAATCTTTTTAACCTCACGGGTCGAAACCTCTTCACCACTGTCTGTAGAAAGCGACTCACTAAAGAATGATTTGAGCAAGAAAGTTCCATAAGGCGTTTGAATGTACTTGCTGTTGGCCACTCGTGAGATGGTAGAAATATCCATTCCTACAATCTCTGCGATGTCCTTCAGAATCATTGGCTTCAACTTGGTTTCATCACCCGTTTTAAAGTACTCTTCCTGATACTTCAGAATGGCGTTCATGGTGAGCATCAGTGTTTGCTGACGCTGCTTAATGGCGTCAATAAACCACTTCGCAGAGTCTATCTTTTGCTTGACAAACATCACCGCCTCTTTTTGCTTCTTGTTGTCTTTGGTCTTGGCGTAAGTATCGAGCATTGTTTTGTACTCGCGGCTCACTTTCAACTCCGGTGCGTTGCGTTGGTTTAGCGTGAGATTGAGTTCGTCATCGTCATTCACAGTGAGAATAAAATCGGGAACAACGTGCTGAATGGTTCTTACCGAATCCTTCAGCGAATTGCCAGGTTTAGGATTGAGCTTGATGATCTCGTCAATCGCTTCCTTTAGTTGGTCGTCCTCAATTTCCAGTTTCTTGGTAATCTTAGAGTAGTGCTTTTTGGTGAAGGCAGTAAAAAAATCGCGCAGAATAACTTCAGCAAGCTCAACACTTTCATCTTCCCTTTTTATGCGCTTAATCTGAATCAGAAGGCATTCTTGCAAATCTCGAGCTCCAACGCCAGCAGGATCAAAACCCTGGATAAGCTTAAGAACTTCCTCGAGTTCCTCTTCTGTCGTCATGATGTTTTGCGTAAAAGCAAGATCGTTGACAATTGATGGAATGTCTCTTCGCAGATAGCCGCTGTCATCGAGGTTTCCAATTAGGTTTTCGGCTAATTCTTCCTGTCTTTCACTCGTGCTTCTTAGACCCAACTGCCTGCGGAGCACTTCATGAAAAGACCTTCCGCTTCCCAAAGGAACATCTTTCTCTTCGGGATCTGCACCCTGATTTTTTACCGAAAGTTTGTAATCTGGCGTTTCGTCATCATCCAGATAATCAGAAATATCGAAATCATCTTCTTCGCTGCTCTCCTCCTCTTCGTAATCGTCAACATCATTCTCCAAATCGTCATCCTCTTTTCCTTCTTCGAGAGCAGGATTTACCTCCATCTCTTCTTTTATCCGCTGTTCCAGTTCCACGGTGGGCACCTGAAGCAGTTTCATCAGTTGGATCTGCTGAGGAGAGAGTTTCTGGAGTAACTTCTGTTGTAAATTTTGTTTAAGCATCTGATTAGGAATCTAAAATCCGCAAGCCGACTTTTCAACAGAAAGCCAAAGCATTTAGCATGATTGTTGTTAGGCGGAAAGATAAGAAAATGGAGTGCGAATTCGGTATTAAATTAACGGAAAAAGAAAGCTTCCTTACCGGAGGCAAGGAAGCTCAATTTTAGTGTTTTGAAATGACGGCAGGCCTTAGAACTCTGCATTTAGCGGAGTTCGGGGAAAAGGAATCACGTCTCTGATATTGGTCATGCCGGTAACAAACATCATCAGTCGCTCAAAACCTAGCCCAAAGCCAGCGTGCTCACAAGTTCCAAATTTCCTTGTCTCGAGATACCACCAAACGTGTTCTTCAGGAATATCGAATGCTTTGCAACGCTCCTTCAAAACCTCATATCGCTCTTCACGCTGACTCCCGCCAACGATTTCGCCAATACCTGGTACGAGCACGTCCATAGCCGCAACAGTTTCCTGATCGTCATTGAGACGCATGTAAAACGCTTTGATTTTTGCGGGGTAATCAGTGATCACTACCGGTGATTTAAAGTGTTTTTCAACGAGGTATCGCTCGTGCTCGCTTTGTAGGTCTTCGCCCCACTCTACTGGGTACTTGAATTTTTTCTTCTTGAATGGTTTAGAGTTGCGCAAGATATCGATAGCCTCGGTGTAGGTGATTTGCTCAAAATCGCTTTGTGTTACATGACGAAGCTTTTCGATGAGTCCCATTGGACTGCGTTCGTTTTGCGGTTTTGCCTGCTCCTCCTTTTCCTGGCGGTCGTTCAAGAATTGAAGATCGTCAGCGCAATTCTCGAGTGCATAGTCAATCACGTATTTCAAGCAGTCCTGTGCCAAATTGATGTCGTCCTGCAGGTTTGCAAAGGCAATCTCCGGCTCAATCATCCAGAATTCGGCAAGGTGACGTGAAGTATTGCTGTTCTCCGCACGAAAGGTTGGTCCAAAAGTGTAAACCTTACCAAGTGCCAAAGCACCGAGTTCGGCTTCGAGTTGACCAGAAACGGTGAGGTTCGCTGTTTTCCCGAAAAAGTCTTCTTTGACGTCTACATTTCCCTGATCGTCTTTTGGCACGTTGTCCAGGTCCAGAGTAGTAACTCTGAACATCTCTCCTGCACCTTCGGCATCGGAACCAGTGATGATTGGTGTGTGGAGGTTGTAAAATCCGCGGTCGTTGAAAAACTTGTGGATTGCAAAAGACATGGCGTGCCTGATTCTAAAAATCGCCCCAAAAGTGCTCGTTCTGAACCTGAGGTGCGCTTTTTCACGGAGAAACTCGAGGCTGTGCTTCTTCATCTGAATTGGGAAAGTCTCGGGGTCTGCCCCTCCCAAAATCTGAACTTCCGTAGCCTGAACCTCTGTGTCCTGGCCCTGGCCCTGAGATTCTACCAGTCTTCCTTTCACCCTGAGAGATGCGCCTGTGTTAATGCGGTTTTCTTCAGCATCATTCAGAAGTTCTTCGTCCACAACGACCTGTAAATTTCGCAATGTGGAACCATCGTTCACTGCGATAAACCTGTTGTTTCTGAATGTGCGCACCCATCCGTGCACTGTTACTTCTTTTCCCACCTGCGACTTGTCGAGCAAGTCCACAATCCTGTTTTTGCGTAGTTTATCCACGACCTGGTATTTTAAATTTGGAACTGCAAAAGAACAATTTTTTGCGCTGTTATCAATGCGGATAAAAGCTCACTCTCCCACCCTTGCCGGGGAGTTTTTCACATCCGACTCAATTTTACCATCACGCATCCTCACTATCCGGTGAGAATACTCTGCGATATCTTCCTCGTGAGTCACGAGAATGACTGTATTGCCGCGATCGTGGATTTCCTGAAAAAGGCCCATAATTTCGTAAGATGTGGCCGTGTCGAGATTCCCAGTGGGCTCATCTGCCAAAATTATGGAAGGATTGTTCACTAAAGATCTGGCCACGGCTACACGTTGCTGTTGACCTCCACTCATTTCGTTTGGCTTGTGTCCAATTCTATCGCCCAAACCAACTTGCTCCAGAACGCTTTTTGCGCGGGCTTCTCGCTCCTCTTTGGGTACCCCGGAATAAATCATTGGCAGCGCAACATTTTCTAATGCTGAGTAACGGGGAAGCAAATTAAATGTCTGAAATACAAACCCAATTTCCAGATTTCTGATTTCCGCCAGGTCGTTATCATCAAGCTTGCTCACATCTTTGCCATTGAGCTCGTAGTGACCCGAAGTTGGAGTATCCAGACACCCGATGATATTCATCAGTGTGGATTTGCCAGAACCAGAAGGCCCCATCAGAGCCACGTAGTCATTGGCAAAAACCTTCAGGTTTACTCCGTCAAGTGCTTTCACCACTTCCTTGCCCAGGTGGTAGGTTTTTCTCAATTCACTGATGCGGATGATTTCAGACATGAGCCAAAGGTATTCAAGTAGAGTTTGACTAGGAAGCAACTCCTCAGTTTTTAACACGCTTTTGAAAATTTATGTGTATGTTTCAATAACCTTACAGGAAGCAACTTATTCCCTCTGAATTGAGTCTTCCAACCGACTAACTAATTATGCATTGATCAAAATCTAATTGCAGCCATGCGAAAGCTCATCTGTTTTTTATCACTAATTCTTTGCTCTTCGGCTCTTTATTCTCAGCTCGTGATTGAGAACACGTTAACACCTGAAGAGCTAGTAGAGGAAGTACTTCTTGGAGAAGGAGTGACGGTCTCGAACATTGAATACACGGGAGATCCAGTTTTGCAGATAGGAGAGTTTAACTCCGAGAACGCCAATGTGGGAATTCCTTACGGCATAATTATGTCTTCAGGTGATATTCAAAATGCCATTGGTCCAAATGAGGACATGAGTGTTAGCACCTCGGTGGGAACACCCGGAGACGATGATCTTTCTGCAATTGCGGACATTACAACGAATGACGCCTCAGTGCTTGAGTTTGATTTCGTTCCTACAGGGGATACTGTAAAGTTCAATTACGTCTTTGGATCTGACGAGTACATGCAATATGCTAATGGCTCAATAAACGATGCATTTGCATTTATTCTTTCTGGTGTATCTGTAACTCTGGATCCGGTGAACATCGCAGTTTTACCAGGCACAAACATACCTGTGACCTTGAATAATGTGAATGAAACAGTCAACCCCGAATACTACATTGACAATGGAGATGATGACGACTTTGTAAATGGGATTCCTGAGCCATTCGCCTCTGACCCCTTTTACATCGAGTATGACGGTATGACTGTTGTTTTAACAGCGAAGCACCCTGTTCAATGCGGAGAAACCTATCACATCAAAATTGTAATTGCTGATGGAAGTGATTCCATTCTTGATTCGGGCGTTTTCCTCGAAGGTGGAAGTTTTACCAGTGAGCTCATCTCACTCGATCTGGATCTCGGTGCAGTAGGTGTAAACGACTCCACAGTCTATGAAGGCTGTGGTCAAAACAATTTTGTGTTCACTCGACCAGAAGGAAACTCAAGTGCTACGGCAGTAGACCTCACTATAACAGGTTCAGCCGAAAACGGAGTAGACTACGAAGAGCTGCCCGACCAAATATTCTTCCCAGAAGATGTTTATTCAGTTGAGGTGCCTTTCACAACTTTTGAAGATGCGCTAGATGAAGGAGTCGAAAGTCTTACAATTACTTTCGAAACTCAACTGGAGTGTACTGGAGCTTCAATCGAAAGCACTTACACTTTCTACATACAGGATCCAGAACCTCTCGAAGTCGAATCTCCCCCACTCAATACGGATTGCGGAATTGAAGTGAGCCTTGAACCTGAGGTTTCCGGAGGGTTTGGATTGTACAACATTGAGTGGGAAAGTGGATCTGTAGGATGGCCGCTAGATACAGTATTCTACGAATCTACAACTCTCAACTACACGGCAACTGACACTTGCGGTATGGAGCCGGTAGATGGAGTGCTCGAAGTAATCTTGCCCGACTACCCACCAATGACCGTTGACCTTGGTCCAGATCAGCAACTTGACTGCCTGGAAGATTTGGTAGTTGACCCTGCCGTTGAAGGTGGAAGTGAAACGTATGACTACGTTTGGATAAATTCATCTGGAGACACTCTAACCCTAGCTTCGATACTGGACATGCAAGGGATTGACGTGGGGCCAGGAACGCTGACATTAAATGTTTTTGACGAATGCCTCTCGCAAGCCTCAGACGAAATAGAAATTTCTTTTCCACCAGTACCTGTCAACGTTGACCTCGGCCCTGACCTGACCGTGACGTGTCTTGACACCAGCCTCATCACCCCTAACGTAAGTGGGGGAATTGGCGATTATTCCTACGAATGGTTTGAAGAAGGTATTTCCATTAGCACTGACGAACAAATCGAAGTCAACACTGGGGAAACAGTGGAAATCTCGCTTTTCGTAGAGGATCAGTGCGGAAACTCAAATCAGGATGATATGAGCGTAATAATTCCACCTGAGCCTATCGAATTAATCACTCACAACGACACTGTCATTTGTCATGGAGACTCCATCGAACTATTTGCTTTTGCAACAGGCGGACAGGGCGGTTACAGCTATGAATGGTCTCCAGTAAATGAACAAAACGTAACCGAAATAGAAGAAAGACTTTGGGAAACCACAACATATAGCATATACGCTGAAGATGTTTGTGGAAATGCAACTGAAGCGGAGATTTTAGTTCAGGTAGAAGAAGTCATTGCCAATTTCAACTATGATAAAGTCGGTAGTTGGGGATTAGAGTTTACCAATGCTTCGAACTATGAGGGTGACTACCTCTGGGACTTTGATGACGGAACCACCAGCACTGAGGAGAATCCTTCTCACACTTATTATGATCTGGAACCCCACACCATCACACTTTATGTAACGACTGAGAACATGTGCACCGACTCAGCGTCAATAACTTATTATCCGGATGCAGGAATCTACATTCCAGATGCTTTCACACCTAACGGTGATGGAATAAACGATTACTTCAAAGTGGAAGGCCACGATGTAGAAGAATTCGAAATCTGGATTTACAATCGTTGGGGAAGTCTGGTTTACCACTCACAAAATATTGACGAAGTGTGGGAAGGCGAGCATAAAGGAGGCGAGTATTATGTAGAGGATGAAATTTACTCTTATCGAATAAAAGCCACTGGCATTGCTGGAAATGAAATAGAAAAAACCGGAAATATTCTAATTATCCGATAATTATTGTCAACAAATTAGAGAGAAAGCGCTCCAGTAAGGCAGCGCTTTTTCTATTTTCCGAAATTGACGCACATTAAATAACAGGCACAGACAACTTTCTAAAAGTTCATGCCATCACTGTGACAGTAAGTAAATGAAATTGAAAAATCATGTACAGGAAATTTAAATCAGTACTCCTTTTAGCCTTGCTAGTATTAGCAGGAGAAACTGCTTTCGGACAACTGACTGTGAACGAAGGAATAACAGCGGAAGAAGCTCTGGAGCTTTTGCTTGGTGACGGACTTGAGGTGAGTAATGTCACTTACAATGGAGGTCCGGCACAAATAGGATCCTTTGAATGCGTAGACTGCGGAATAGGAATGGAAGCTGGGGTAATTCTCGCCAGTGGCGGGGTTTCTGGAGCAATTGGACCCAATGATTCTGGTAGTGAAACTGTCATAACATCAAATCCCGGAGTATCAGACCCCGACATTGAACAAATCGAGTCGAGTGCTGGAGATATCGCTGTTTTGGAGTTCGATTTCACGGCAACTGGTGACTCCTTGAGTTTCAATTTCGTTTGGGCCTCGGAAGAATATCCTGAGTTTGTGGACAGTTTTAACGATGCTTTCGCTTTTTTCTTGAGTGGGCCAGGGTTAAATGGCCCTTATTCAGACAATGCAGAAAACATTGCACAAATCCCAGGTACAGATCTGGCCGTCACTATTGACAACCTCAACAATGGTGGTGACGGGGTTAGCGGACCATGCGACTACTGCGAATACTACATCAACAACCTTGACAACAATGATCCTAATGGCATCCAATACGATGGCTATACGACTCTTCTTCCGGCAAATGCTCAATTACAATGTGGAGAGACCTATCACATTAAAATTGTCATTGCTGATGCATTAGATACTGCATATGATTCTGCAGTTTTCCTCGAAGCTGGTAGCTTCGAGTCGAATGCTACTTTCATCGAAGGTTCTGGTAACATCAATCCAGACCAGCCAAACTTCCTCGGTGACACTACCTTGATAGAAGGTTGTAACACAGGTTCGTTTAGCGTATTCCGACCAGTAGCTGACGATTCTACGACCATTTATTTCGATATCCTCGGAACTGCAGAAAACGGGGTTGACATTACCGAAATCCCTCCTTTCGTCTTTCTCGACAGTGGTGAGCAGTCAATTGAAATCCAAATAGACGCTATAGAAGATGACATTGACGAAGGAGCTGAAAGTATCATTCTACAATACGTTTATCAAAACTCTTGTGGAGACTTCGACACAACTTCAGCAAGTCTGGCGATTGTAGATTACATCGAACCAGTTCTCGAATTGCAAGGGTCGGGAGTGGCATGTCCTAACGACCCTACAACACTGACTGCAAATGTGGTTGAGGGAATGGGCACCTACTTCTATAACTGGAGCACAGGTGACACTACTTCGGTCATTGAAGTTCTCCCAGACACTACTACTCAATATTTAGTAGAAGTCACTGACTTATGTGGAACGGTCGTGCAGGATTCCATTTCTGTTTCTGTAGACTATACTCCAATGGAATTATCACCTGAAGAATACAGCGTGCTTTGCCCTGGAGGCTCTACGGAAATTACGGTCAATCCGACCAACGGAGCCCCTTCATACATCTACGACTGGGCGAATATAGCATTGCCGGACACGTCAGTGGTGACTGTTTCTCCACTCGACCAGGAGTTTACAGAATACGATGTGACCATAACTGACCAATGTGGTGAAACCATCTCGACAACAGTGACAGTCTTCCTCGAAAATTACGACATCCAACCGATTGTAGCCTCTCCGGATACGCTGTGCGCTGGAACGAATGGCACCATTCAGCCAATTTCTGGTGGAACTGGTGTATTCACTTTCGGAACAGACGTAGAAGGGATTAACATCAATGAGGATGGCTCTTTCACAACTTCTTCGAGCCTGAATGACACCATCAACATTGCTATAACTGATGAATGCGGGAACTTCGGACTTGCAGAAGTGGTAGTTGAAGTATGCGACACGAGCATTCCGAATATCATCACTCCAAATGGAGACAACATCAACGATGTATTCTGGATTGAAGGACTGGAAGGTTTCCAGGGAAGCTCTCTTCTCGTGAAAAACAGATGGGGCATCACAGTTTTCGAAACCTCCAATTATCAAAATGATTGGGATGGAACCACGACATCAGGCGAAGATGTAAAAGAGGGAACTTACTATTACATCTTCAAGAGAACTGATGGAAAAGACTTTGCAGGCTACTTACAAATATCAAGGTAGCCATGTACTAAGTGAAAAAGAAAATCATTTAGGTTCTATTAGACACCCTAAACAATTGAGCACCGTCTTCGCAAATGAAGGCGGTGTTTTTTTTTTAATCCAACAGAGACCTTCCTGTCATTTCCTTTGGTTGCTCCAATTTCATCATCTCCAAAATTGTGGGAGCAACGTCTGCCAAAATACCTTGATTCAATTTGCGCCCGTTTTCACCGGTGACAATTACAGGAACAGGGTTTACGCTGTGAGCAGTGTTTGCTGAACCGTCTTCATTTACAGCATTATCCGCATTTCCATGATCGGCAACGATTACGAATTTGTATCCCAGCTGCTGACCTACTTCAACTACTTGTTTGAGAGCCTTATCCGTTGCCTCGCAGGCTTTTTTAATAGCTTTAAAAACCCCGGTGTGACCAACCATGTCGGGGTTGGCAAAATTGAGACAAATAAAATCCGGCACTTGCTCTCTCATCTCATTAGTGATTTTATCGGCAACTTCTGGAGCACTCATCTCTGGCTGTAGGTCGTAGGTGGCAACCTTTGGGGAGTTGATCATAATTCGCTTCTCTCTGTCAAACTCTCTTTCTCGCCCCCCAGAAAAGAAAAATGTAACATGTGGGTACTTTTCTGTTTCAGCCACTCTCACTTGCGTTAAACCATTCTGAGAAATAACCTCCCCAAGAGTTTTCTCGAGGTCAGGTTTTTCAAAAACTACATTTATGTTTTCAAAAGTATGATCGTAGTTGGTCATCGTCACCAGGTGTAGCGGTAATTGCTTCATTTCATAATCGGGGAAATCCTGCTGGCTGAGCGCCATTACGATTTCTCGACAGCGATCTGTCCTGAAGTTAAAACAGATGACAACATCGTCTTTCTTAATCTTCGCTGATGCCGAGGAATTGAGGACAATTGGCTCGATAAACTCATCTGTTATGCCGGCCTCATGTGAAGCCCGAATACCTTCTAATGCACTGTCGTATTTTTCTCCCGACCCGCGAACCAGCAAGTCATAGGCCTTTTTAATCCTCTCCCACCTTTTGTCGCGGTCCATGGCATAGTATCGACCAACCAGTGTGGCGATTTCGCCTCCGGTTTCTTTGAGCTTTTCTTCCAGCCTGGAGATGTGTTCAAGACTTCCGTGTGGATCGGTATCTCGCCCATCTGTGAATGCATGAACGAAAAACTCACCAACCTGTGACCTTTTGGCCATTTCACACAGGGCATGCAAATGTTCTTGCGAGCTATGGACACCGCCATCTGAAACCAACCCTATGATATGAAGTTTAGAGTTTGAGATAGATGCTTTTCTCATGGCTTCTTTCAGCACCTGGAGCTCAAAAAAGCTACCATCTTTTATTGAGTTATTAATCCTCACCAAATCCTGATAAACAATTCTTCCAGCTCCAATATTCATGTGCCCCACTTCACTATTGCCCATTTGACCTTCGGGCAGTCCCACGTTCTCACCATGCGTGAGTAAAGTACTGTTTGGGTACTCCCTAATTAGTTGGTCAAAAAATGGAGTATCCGCCTGAAAAACGGCATCAGACGAGTCCTTCTTTCCATACCCCCAACCATCCAGGATGATCAATGCGGTTTTGTTTTTATTCATCACTTTTCATTAAAAATTACTCGAAAAATTGAGCCCTGAGGATAATTATCTTCAATGGTAACTTTTGCTCGATGAAGCATTGCAATCTCTTTGACCAAAAAGAGGCCGAGTCCGGTACCTTTGCTCTTTCTCACTTGTTCGCTACCCGTTCTATAAAACTTCTTAAAGACTTCCTCCTTCTCTGCATTTTCAATCCCAGGGCCTTCATCGGCAACAGTTAGTATAATTTTATGATCCTTATTTTTCAGCACAACCTGAATTCGAGTGCCTGCTGGCGTATATTTCTGAGCATTCTCGATCAGGTTTTTCAACAATACCTCCACCGCAAACCGATCGATTTCGGCTTCAATACCATTCTCAACTTCTTCCTCCAGATAATGCTCTCCGTGCTGTGAATCGGAAAGCTGACTACAAACTTTTTTTACAAGTTCGGAAAAATCAGTTTTCTCGAAGTGGAATAACTCACCTCCCTTTTCGATTCTGGAGGCCAATAAAATATTCTCTGTTAAGTGATCTAATCGCTGGCTTTCTTCTAGTGAGCGAGCTATAATTTCTTCCTGTTTATCCCGATCTAGCTCTCTGCGTTGCATGGTTTCCAGGTGCAATCTAATAGCGGCTATGGGCGATTTTAGTTCGTGCGTAACTGACAGCATGAAGTTGCTTTGTAGCTGAGCGAGTTTCCGCTCCCTTTGGAGGTACTGATTCAATTTCCAAATCCCTACAAAAAGAAGAGTTAAGAACACTGCTCCTTCTCCAAGGACCATCAAAAGTTTGGCCTGGAAACGATCATCCAGCAATTCCTGATTCAGCGCACTGTCGGCAGCTTCAATTTCTAATGTCAAAACCTGCCGATGGAGAGTAACCAGGTAATAGGCCCACCACAAAAACTGGAATACAACGTAGCACGCCAGCAAATAAAGCAGGATAATGGATCTTTTAAAGGTAGGCTTCATGGTTCAAAAAAGCCCCGAAGATATTTCGAGGCTAGTTTATGTTATTCAAATGTCGATTTCATTCAATCACTTTCTACGTCCATTTTCTTCCGGCAAGGGCATTCTCAAGATCACCTTCAAAACAGGTTCCTTTATCCCAACCGAGTAACTATCCAGATACTTGAATCCGACCTTGTCAAGTTCATTCAGTGCATCTGTGAGACTTCTAAAAGACGTTGAATTCATGGATTCGAGTTTTCTGGCCTTTACAGGATCACCTATCTGGTCAAGAAGAGATTTTGAAACATTCAATCTCACCTCTTCCTCTTTCCCATTGCTCATAACCGTAAGCTCCATGTAAAGGAAAGAATCTGGTTCTGAGAGAGCACTCCTCATCTCACGCATCATTTCTTGCTGGCGTTCACGCTGCTCCATCTGCTGCTCTTTTCTGGCGCGCTCTCTCTCGTAGTCATTCTCAGTTTGTCCTTTTTCTCTTTGTTTTTGTTCACCGAGCTTTACGTTATCCTTTTGCCCAAAACAAAGCACTGGCAGTGCAAAGGCCAGAATAAAAATCATCTTTTTCATGTGTTTTCTCTTTTGGTTGGTTTAATCACAAAGATACTAATCTAACATCGATCTCAGACTAGGGCCTTTGCTTCAAAACAAAATGCTGTTTTTCAATTCCTTTTCTGAAGAAAACAAACCCCAACCGATACCAATCAATCGTTATAGAATTGCGAGAATCTGCAACGATTTCTGCCCAAGCTTCCTCCATCGGTGGTGACCAGTGGATATCGTCAAAAACCAAAACGGATCCCTCATGAGTTTTGGCAAGGAGTTGTTCGTAATATCTCAATGTAGCGTCTTTTCGGTGGTTGCCATCCACGAAAGCAAAATCAATTGAGTTTGACTTATTTTCCAAGTGCTCCGAAAGTTTTGAGTCGAAATTCCCTTTTATGAGCTCAATATTTTGGACTGATGACCGGCCGAAATTTTCAAGGGCTACGTCAGCAATCTCCGGAGAGCCTTCGAACGTAGTAAGATTATTTTTTGAGGAACTAGCTGCCAGATAAAGCGAGGAGAGTCCCAGGCTCGTACCCAGTTCAATTTGATTTCTGAGCTCATAGTGATTGATAAGTCGAAAGAGAACCTGACAAGAAATCTTCGGGGACAATGAAACATTTGCTATCTCTGAGACCTTTCTCATTTGCTTCGCACCTTTTTTTGAGCCGGCACCCAGGTCATTTACTTCGATCAGCCTTTCATCTTGTAACATTTTTCTTCTCAGCTCCTCCAGTTCATCAAAAGCATAAAAATGCATTGGAGCCATTACGTAGTGGATGAATTCAAAGACAAAAGGAGAGTGTACTCCGTGCCTACTCACGGCTTTTCTCCAGTATGTCCAGAGGCTTCTAATCCTCCAAAATACAATTAACATGGTGCGTGTGATTTCATCCAGGCAAAAGTGATAAAAAACGATCGTTTTCCAGGAGTTGACTAGGAGTCCTCAGAAAATAGTGATTGGCGAAAAGAATTTTTTGCTCGAATATTTGGATGGAATCAAATTCACTTTATATTTGCACTCCTTTTCGCCACAGAGGTGAGTCAAAGAGGGCTCTTAGCTCAGTTGGTTCAGAGCATCTGCCTTACAAGCAGAGGGTCACTGGTTCGAATCCAGTAGGGCCCACAAGGATTAGAAACCCGATCTGGAAACAGGTCGGGTTTTTTTGTTTTCTGATGGTTCATACTAACTTCATTTTATGAACGCATTTTACACCTACATCCTCTTTTCTAAAACCGCTAACAAGTTTTATATCGGTCATACTTCTGATTCCTTAATCGAACGCTTGAGAAAACACAATTCGAATCACAAAGGCTTTACGGGAAAGCATCAAGATTGGAAAGTCGTTTACTTCGAGAAATACTCAACAAAGACAGAAGCCCACTCACGTGAAAGTCAAATCAAAGCCTGGAAATCCCAAAAGAGCATCCAGAAGTTGATATCGAGTTGAGCTCAGTTGGTTCAGAGAATCCCGATTTTACCGGGAGGGTCACTGGTTCGAATCCAGTAGGGCCCACAAGGATTAAAAACCCGATCTGGAAACAGGTCGGGTTTTTAATCTCTAGTCGCTCCTGCACCAGGCAGTAAGACGGATGTAAAAATTATTCGGCATCAGCCTGGAAATCCCTTCTAGACCAGGTTAGTATAGGAAACTTGGAGCGATTCGCCATAGTTTGGACGAGGCTAGACCGCCCCATCAATCGTTGCCAAAAACCTCGATCTCTTGGAATAAGCGAAAGAATATAGCCGGGATGCTCTTCCATAAACTTCAGGATGCCTAATGCCGGAGTCCTCGCTACAACTTGCTCTACAGCTACCTCACCTCTCTTGTAGTTCGCAATCGTTTCACGACCAAATTGATCTGAAACTTCTGCTTCGCTTTTTACCACTCGGAGCATGCTAACTGGAAGCCTGGTCAGATCATTCATCCGCTGCATTTCAACAGAAAATCGCGGCAGCTCACTGGCCGTGGCCAAAACAGCCCCTTTAGGATCAGGAAGGTCGATATCCGGTACCAGGAGCACTGGAATTCTGGCGTTTCGAATGGTTTGAAATGCGATACTACCCAGGAAAACCGTCTCAAGTTCTGATTGTCCAAGGTGTCCCATCACAATCACCTTTTGGTTGTAATTTCCAGCGAGCTGAGCCAACTCCCGTCCACCACTTCCATACTCTGCAAGTATCTGAATGTGTGATGCAGAAATACCTGTCTTTTCAACAAGACGCGCCTTTTCCTTCTTAAGCTCCTCCAACGCATCAGCCTTCATCATTTCTGTGAAGTCTTTCATTGTGGTGGCAGAGCCTCCTTTAGGCTCTTCGTACATGTGCAAAAGCAAGTAAGTCGAGTCTTTGCCGAACAGTCGGACAGCATACTCGGCAGCCCGATCAGCATTCGGACTAAAATCCGTTGGAATTAAAACTTTGGACATTTGTTATTTTATAAATCAATCTGGAAAGAGCACTCCGTCATCTTCCTCTTCCTTGGGAATTTTTATGCTGAGCACAGGCAGTTTCGAATGATTTGCCACGCCTTCTGTAATACTACCAAGCAAAAAGTGCTTTAGCCCGGTCCAACCATGAGTTTCCATGGCAATGATGTCTGGGTTTGTTTCTTCGCAAAAGTGATAAATCCCGTTGGCAACTTTCTCATCACTGTAGATGTGATAATCGTAATTCTTGAGCTTGGTTTCTTTCACAAAGTCCTCAATCAACTTGCGACTGTAGCGGGTGGTTTCAAAATTACCAGGAGTAACAACCTTCAGCAAGTGAATTTTGGCATCGTAAATTTTTGCCAGTTCCTGAACTTTATTGAAGACACTGTATGACTCACCGTAAAAATTGGAAGCGAAAACAATATCCTTTATATCAAAATTCTCAATCCTACTTTTCACAGTTAAAACCGGCACTTCTGCTGTGCGAATCACTCGTTCTGTGTTGCTTCCAATAAAAACCTCCTCAGCACCACTTGAGCCACGAGAGCCCATTACTATCATTCCAGCATTTTGCTCCTTTGCCTGCTTAGCAATGGATTCGTAAACATTATCAAACTCTACCAGTTCGATGACATTCACATCTTTCAAAAATGGCTTTTCGAGGAGTTCCTTAAACCTTTTCTTAACGAGCTTCATCATGAACAAACCTTCGGCAATGTCTTTTGTGTCTTGAATTGACATGTTGGACTCGTAGCTTGGAATATTAATGATGTGCATTAAAATCAACCGTGCGCCAGTCTTTTTAGCAATACTTGCGGCCACCTCAGTAGCGTAGTTTGCGCATTCTGAAAAGTCGGTTGGTACTAAAATCTTTCTCATGGTGTTCTTTGGTTTGGCTTGAGGCTCGGAAGTTATAAAATCTCAACGAATAAAAGCCAGTACTTCTGCTACTGTAAAGAAGCTCCCGCCAACAAAAATCAAATCGTCTTCTCCGGCATTATTTCGAGCTGCCTCAAACGCTTCCACTACACTTGAATACCTCTCTCCCTGAAGACCCTTTTTATTTGCTTGACTTTGAAGTTTTTCGGCATCCAGGCCACGCGGAATATTGGCTTTAGCAAAGTAATAATGACCGTCTTTGGGCAAGAGGTCAAGCATTTTAGAAATATCCTTATCGCTTACCATTCCAAGAACAATGCGCAGTTGATCATGAGGAGTATTTTTTATCTCTTTCATGGCAGCACGGAGCCCATCCTCATTGTGGCCTGCATCGCAAACAACAAGTGGCTTTTCTGACAAGACCTGCCAACGCCCCTGAAATCTGGTATTCTGCAGAACATTCTCGAAACCTCTTTCTAAACCTTCCACCGTAATCTGCCAGCCGTTCTCAGCTAAAAGCTGCAGCGCTAAAAATGCGGTTTTCTCATTTTCTCTTTGATAACTCGCTACCAAAGCTGACTGTGGAACCCGCAAACTGTAATCGTCAACGAACCGAATTGGGGCTGCTTTTTGCTTAGAAACCTCGAGCATTACTGAGTGTACTTCTTCTCCGCAGTGGCCCACAACAACCGGAGTTTCCGGTTTAATAATTCCAGCCTTTTCGCGTGCAATTTCAGGAATGGTATTTCCTAAAAATGCAGTATGATCCAATCCGATGTTGGTGATCACCGATAGCTCTGGCATCAATACATTGGTGGAATCAAGCCTTCCGCCCATTCCAACTTCTACGACCGCAATGTCAACTTCCTGTTTCACAAAGTAGTCGAAAGCCATAGCCACCGTTATTTCAAAAAATGACGGTTTTAATTCCTCGAATCGCTCGTGATATTCTTCCACGAACTGAATCACGTACTCTTCACTGCACAGCTCTCCGTTCACTTTGATTCGTTCTCTAAAATCGACAAGGTGAGGAGACGTGTAAAGTCCCGTTTTGTAACCTTGCTCCTGCAATACAGAACTGATGAGGTGAGCTACAGACCCCTTCCCGTTGGTGCCGGCAATGTGAACAGCTTTGAGTTTTTTCTCGGGATTTCCCAGCATGTCCATCAGCTGGGTAGTGGTTTTTAGGTCTGCCTTAAACGCAGGCTTGCCGATGCGTTGAAACATCGGCAGTTGACTGAACAGATAGTCCAGCGTTTCGGAGTAATTCATAAATTATTCCAGCTTGAAATTGAATGTGATGGTTCCTTTTTGAACAGGAGGAGCATTTCCCTTCGTGTCAAATGTAACAGTCTTCAGAGCCTGTTCAGCAAGAGAAAAAAGGTAGTCACTAGCTGTATTCGATTTCTCATAATTTCTCTTGTGGCGGGTGATTTTCCCTTGCTTGTCCACATAGATGTCGAGGACTACTTTTCCCTCTTCAGTTGGTTTCACGCCTGCTGGCTCACCAATCATTCCGCGACCACTCAAACTGAAACTCACACCGTTCTTTCCTCCAACAACTCCCGAGCCTTCAATATTTCCTTCCTGATTCCCTTCATTTCCTGTTTCAGAGTCATCACCGTCTCCTCCGCCACCGCCCTGATTCATTTGATTCAGTGCATTACTTAAATCACTACTCACCTTCGGCTCCTCTTCTTCAGGCTCTTCCTCAGTTTCCGTATCTTCGGTGCTCGTTGGTGCGCTAATCTCCGAGTCGGCTTGTGTTTCTATTGCGTCAGTCGGAACACTCTCCTGGGTTTGGGGTGTTTCACTCACCTGCTCTTCCACAACTTCTTCTCGCTGTTGGGAAGGAACTTCGGTCTCGGTATCGCCACTTCCGGTAGCGGTGTTTCCATAATCGGCCATAGAAATCTCAACCACCTTTTCTCCCGGAGGAGGATCCGGCATAGAAAAAGCCTGCACGAAGATGAAGATGAGCAAAAGTGCAATGTGCAAAATGCCCGTCACCAACCCTGCGATGCGCTTGTCTTTCTTTTCCGTTTCGGGGTTCATCAATCTAATTTTCTTTCTTTTTGTCTGATGCAATCACCACTTTCCAGTCGTTCACTTTTGCCAGTCCAATCATTTCAACTGTAGCACCGGTAGGTACTTCTTCGTCAATGTTGAGCAAAAGAGTTTTTTCAGCTTTCGACTCAAAAATCGCCTTCAATCGCAGCTCTATTTCTGACTTCGGCATCGGCTGTCCGTTGTTCACGTAGTACTGCATGTCCTTGTTGATAGTGAGGGTAACAGGAGTGTTGTTATTAATCACTCCTTTGCTTTCTGGCAAGTTCACCTCATGTCCACTTTTAGCAAGTGTGGACAAAATGATGAAAAAGATAAGCAATAGGAAAACCAGGTCAGTCATTGAAGACATGCCTCCCTGAATATCAACCTTATTTTGCGTATTTAAATCCATTTGCTTCGAGTTTTATTACACCTCAATCATCGAGGCGTTCATTTTTTGCTACTTACCTGGTTCTTCAAGAATGTCCAGGAACTCGATGGAGTGCGCTTCCATTTTGTTAACCACCTTTCTGACCTTGGTCACCAGGTAGTTGTAGGCGATGTAAGCGATAATTCCTACTACCAAACCGGCAATAGTTGTCATCATGGCAACTTTTGTACCTCCTGAAATCACGTTCACATCAACACTTCCAGAGCTTTCCATGCTAATAAAAACCTGCACCATTCCAATCACGGTACCGAGGAACCCAAGCATTGGGGCGGCTCCGGAAATAGTGGCCAGAGTGGCCAGATTTTTCTCGAGATTAAACACTTCGAGTTTGGCCACATTTTCGATCGATGCAGAAATATCCTTCAGCGGCTTTCCAATTTTTTGAATTCCCTTTTCGAGCATTCTGGCAATTGGTGTTTCGCTGGTTGCGCAAAGATTTCTGGCAGAGTCGAGCTTTCCATCGTGGATGTAATCCTTGATTTTATTCATAAAGTCCTTTTCTTCTTTTAGGGCTTTATTCACAGCAAGAAAACGCTCTACAAAAATGTAAACTGCTACAACAGAAAGAATGGCCAGCGGAATCATGATGTACCAACCGCCTTGCATAAGAAGTTCTAAAATCGATACCTGGGTTTCGGCATCTGCGGCAGCGGCAGTAGTGTCAGCGGCAGCTTGTCCGCCTACATTGAGGTTTCCATCTTGCACAAAAGTGTATAAACTCATGGTTTCAAAAAATTTGATTGTGTATTGTCGTCAATTTACTCGTGCAAATCCGACAAGCGCTCTTTTTCCAGTTGGGTTGCAAACCCAGAGCGACTCGTGCAGGTTTTCACAAGTAACGGTGAAGGTATAGAATAAATTATTGGAGAGTTTGCGACTGTTGCAAATTAATCCATAGCCGGACGTTAATTAGTTTTAGAACCAAACGAAAATGGCCATGTAGGTGGCAGCTCCCGCCAGATAGCCAAGAATGGCCAGCAAACTAATTTTCTTGAGGTACCAGATAAAATCGATCTTTTCAAGACCCATAACTGCTACTCCCGCTGCAGATCCAATGATGAGCGCGCTACCTCCGGTTCCAGCACAGTAGGCCAAAAATTGCCAGAAGTTCCCATCTTTCACAAAGGTGGAAAACCATTCTGGATCAGATGCCATTTGAGCTGCAGAAGGAAAATCGTACATCCCCATGGAAGCGGCTACCAAAGGCACGTTGTCGACAATGGAAGAAAGCAATCCGATGGCAATGTTTATTGAGTAGACATCTCCAAGCTCGGCCTGTAGCCAGCCGGCAAGTTCACGCAGGTGACCAACTTCCTGAAGAGCAGCTACGGCAAGCAGAATCCCAAGGAAAAAGAGTACTGATCCGGTATCAATTTTTCGCAAAACCCCAATAACAGATAGCTGATACTTCTGCTCGTATTTTTTCTTTCTATGAAGAATCTCAGTCACTGCCCAAAGCAATCCCAAACTCATCATCATTCCCATAAATGGAGGAAGGTGAGTAACTGTTTTAAAAATTGGCACGAATAAAAGCCCGAGGACACCGAGTGTGAAAACAGTATTGCGCTCAATCGGGGTCGTTGGGTCAGTGTAATGACCGAGGCCCCGTGTCCTGACAGGTCTTTTTACTTCTCCTTTCATACTGAAACTCAAGAGTCCCAGAGGCACTAGCAAACAAACCAGACTCGGGATAAACAGGTGCGTAACGACAACAGTTGTAGTTAGCTGCCCGCCAATCCAGAGCATGGTCGTGGTGACATCACCAATAGGCGACCAGGCTCCTCCGGCATTGGCTGCAATCACAACCATCCCGGCAAAAAACCAACGAGTTTGCTTGTCGTCAATGAGCTTGCGCAAAAGCGAAATCATCACGATCGAAGTCGTCAGGTTGTCGAGTGCTGCAGAGAAGAAGAAGGAAATCAGGCAAATCACCCAGAGTAGTTTCACCTTGTTTGTGGTCTTGATCCTGTCGGTGATCACCGCAAATCCCTCATGTGCATCAACGAGCTCCACAATGGTCATTGCACCGAGGAGGAAGAACAGAATGTTTGCAATTTCACTGAGGTGGTGAAGCAGTCGATGCTCGAAAAACATGAACCGCACAAGACCTTCTTCTCCAGTGTAATCAGTCAGAAAGTGACTGAACTGTTCAGTAAGATGATCCGGGATAAAATGAATCCCCATCATAAGGATGGCCCAGCAAAAAGTACCGGTAATTAGGGCAGATGCCGCTTTGTCGATTTTCAGAGGATGCTCAAGCGCTATAAAAAGATAGCCCAGGACAAAGACGACAATGATGAGAATTTCCA
Organism: Halocola ammonii; assembly: GCF_049334165.1. Lineage (NCBI taxonomy): Bacteria > Pseudomonadati > Bacteroidota > Flavobacteriia > Flavobacteriales > Halocolacceae > Halocola > Halocola ammonii. The sequence goes on along the minus strand of NZ_JBEGHD010000006.1, from coordinate 190,165 downwards.
TGTGTCAATTAAATAGTAGATCGCTTAACTAAACCAACTTGCTCAAGGCAATTTCGAAAGCCGTAGCAGCGATATTGAGTTTTTCATTACTCTTTTCATGAACAGCAACAAGGGCCTTGCGAATGGTTTCTGAAGTGTCTCTGAAAATGGCCTCGTCAGTGAGTTCGATATCTCCGTCACTCATGAGGTAAGCAAAGACTCTTGCCATACCGCAGTTGGCAATAAAATCGGGGATTATGCTAAAATGCTCATCCGCGTATTCCATGATGCTGCCAAAAAAGATTTCTTTATCGGCAAAAGGTACATTCGCTCCACACGAAATAACCTCAACACCTGCTTTTGACATACGATCAATTTGATCCTTTGTTACCAATCTCGATGCTGCACATGGAAGAAAAACATCGGCTTCCAAATCCCAGATTCTCTCGTTCACTTCATCGAAGCTCAGCATGTTGGGCGCGTTTAGCGCATTTCCTTTTTTGTCGAGGAAAAGCTGGCGGATTTCATCCATCGAAAAACCATCTTCGTTGATCAACCCACCAACGCGATCGGCAATTCCCACGACCTTGGCTCCATCTCTGGCAATGTAGTAAGCCGCAGCAGCAGCTACATTTCCCCAACCCTGAACAATAACTTTTTTACCTCTCAGGTCTCCTCCGTAAATATCGTAGTAATGACGAACAGACTCTGACACACCGTAGCCGGTAATCATGTCGGCAATCTTGTACTTGCGCTCGAGAGATGGTGAAAAGTTTGCGTCTTCGATCACCTTAATCACTCCCTGACGGAGGTTTCCAATTCGCTTAACTTTTTGAGCTTCATTCGGCTGGAAGTGCCCGTTAAAAACGCCTTCTTGCGGGTGCCAAACGCCATTTTCTTCGGTGATTGGAATCACTTCGTGAATTTCGTCCACATTGAGATCACCACCAGTTCCGTAATAGTGTTTCAAAAGTGGTGACACTACTTTGTACCAGCGTTCCAAAACTTCTTTCTTGCGCGGATCTGAAGGATCGAAATTAATTCCAGACTTGGCTCCACCGATTTGTGGACCTGAAACAGTAAACTTAATTTCCATCGTTTTGGCCAGTGATTCCACCTCGTTTTTGTCGAGACCCGGGCGCATGCGCGTTCCTCCACCAGCAGCACCACCTCTCAGCGAGTTGATTACTACCCAGCCTATTGCATCTGTTTCACTGTCTTGCCATTCGAAAACTATTTCCGGGCTTTTCTCTTCGTACTTCTTCAGTAAATCCTTCATGAATTCCGCTTTTTAGGGTGGTCAAAAATAGGAATTTACTCAAAGGATTTTCTATTTACTCAAAGAAGTTGGAGACGACTGTTTTTTTAGAATTCTGTGCAGCTATGCATGCAAGTAAATCGCACCGGCACAGTGGTCAGAATCTGCACCGGTAACGGAGGAGAGCACATTGTTTCGCTCAGTCCATCTCAGCACTCCGAGGAGTGCAAAAATGATAGCTTCTTTAAACTCCACCACTTCTTTTTCTGGAATGATGAGTTCTGCTTCTGAAATGCCAGACATGCGATCAATCAGATTGGTGTTGAAAGCACCTCCTCCTGTGATCAGGCACCTTTTGTTATGTCCTGTTAAACACTCTCCTACTCTTATGGCAATGTGCTCCGATACCGTTGCAAGTTTGTCTTCGACAGAAATGTGAGAATGTTCTAAAACGGGCATGAAAAACTTCTCAAACCATTCTCGCCCCAACGACCTGGGAGCCGGTTGTTGATAAAACTCAAGCTGTTCGAGTTCAGCAAGCAGCGAATCCGAGACTTCTCCAGAAGCGGCAATCTCTCCACCTCGATCGTATTTCTTACCGAGTTTCTCTGCTAAAAAATTTAGCGCCATGTTGGCTGGCGAAATGTCAAATGCCATTCGCCTTTCACCCTCTTTGTATGAGAGGTTGGCAATCCCACCCAGGTTCAGGCAGTAGTCGAATCCACCAAAAAGCATCTGATCTCCAATGGGAACCAGCGGAGCGCCCTGACCGCCACGCGCAACATCCTGCGACCTGAAGTCTGCAACCACAGGCATTTGGCAGGCTGCTGCGATATGCGCAGGACTACCAATTTGGGTCGTCAATTTGAGTTGTGGTTGATGAAAGACAGTATGCCCATGTGATGCGACAAGTGTAATTCTGCCCTTACACTCTTCTGCTATCAGTTTTGCCTTCTCTCCCATGAAGGTACCGAGGTCAGCATCGAGCATCATCAGATCGTGAGCAGACAAATCCATTGAGCTGGCAAGCCTGTTTTGCAAGCGATCTGGGTAATCGAAAGTGCGAGCCGAAACAACTTTGTAGTTGGCACTGTTAGCATCCAGAGTGAATTCGACAGCTACTGCATCGAGTCCATCGAGGGAACTTCCCGACATCAGTCCGATAGCAGTGCAGTGGATAGGGTGGTCGCTCATTGGCAATTGTAAATTTATCGGCTAAATTTGTGGCCTTTCAATGAGAAAAACAAAACCGTCTCTTTTTACATCACTTTTTTCGCGCCTCTCTAGCGATCGATGAATCAAATAAAAGAGACTAGTTATTTAATTTAAACGTCAGTATGAATCTGGAGCTAACAGAAGAACAAATGGCCGTGAGAGATGCGGCAAGGGACTTTGCACAAAACGTGCTCAAACCCGGAGTTATAGAACGCGATGAAAAGCAGCAATTTCCTAAAGAACAAATTGAGCAGCTTGCCGAATTGGGCTTTATGGGAATGATGGTCGATCCGAAATACAACGGTAGCGGAATGGACACCGTTTCTTACGTTTTGGCGATGGAAGAAATTTCCAAAGTAGACGCATCGGTTTCAGTTTGCATGTCGGTGAATAACTCTCTCGTTTGCTGGGGAATAGAAAAATACGGCACTGAAGAGCAGAAAGAAAAATACTTAAAGCCACTGGCCGGAGGAGAAAAAATCGGAGCCTTTTGCCTCTCAGAACCAGAAGCCGGTTCGGATGCTACCATGCAGCGAACTACTGCCGAAGACAAGGGTGATTACTACCTGCTGAACGGAACTAAAAACTGGATTACCAATGGTGGTTCAGCTTCATACCACATTGTGATTGCTCAAACTGATCCAGAGAAGAAGCACCGTGGTATCAACGCGTTTATCGTTGAAAAAGACTGGGAAGGTTTCGTTGTAGGCGCTAAGGAAAACAAAATGGGAATTCGCGCTTCCGACACGCACACATTGATGTTTCAGGATGTGAAAGTCCCTAAAGAAAACCGCATTGGTGAAGACGGATTCGGATTCAAGTTCGCGATGGAAGTACTCAGCGGAGGACGAATAGGAATTGCCTCACAAGCTCTGGGAATTGCATCTGGAGCTTACGAATTGGCCAAAGCCTACTCACTCGAGAGAAAAGCATTCGGAAAAGAAATCAGCAAGCACCAGGCAATCGCCTTCAAACTGGCTGACATGGCTACCGACATCGAATCTGGAAGACTGCTTTGCCTCAAAGCGGCTTTCTTAAAAGATCAGGGAAGAAACTTTGACCAGGCAAGCTCAATGGCAAAACTGTTCTGTGCCGAAATGGCCATGAAAAACACAGTAGAAGCTGTTCAAATTCACGGTGGTTACGGATACGTTAAAGAATACCACGTGGAGCGTTTGATGCGCGATGCCAAGATCACCCAGATCTACGAAGGAACTTCAGAAGTTCAAAAAATTGTAATCTCCAGAAACTTGCTCAAAGACTAAGATTCGTTGAAATAAACTCAACTAGCCCCGATGATTTTCATCGGGGCTTTTTTGTTTTCTGTATGGCTTAATCCTTTCACAGCACTTTGTTCAAAGTCGGTGGTCGCACAACGTGAGTCGCTTCTTCTAAGGTTTATCTTAGCTCGCTAAAGTGATTGACTTATGGTGAGGAGAATATTCTCGGTTCTACTGGTTTTGGCGCTCGCTGCCGGCATCGTTTACGCTTATCTGGGAATGCGTTCCGAACAGGCACCAAAGAGTGCAGCTATTGATGCTATTCCAAAAAATGCCGTATTGATTTTGGAAACCGGAAATCCCCAATCGCTCTGGAATCAGGCCTCGACCAACAACATGATTTGGGAAGAATTTCAGGCGGTGCCATCGCTGCAACGTGCCGATTCTCTTTTGAATGCGCTCGATTCGGCTTTCACTGCCGATGCCGATCTGCAAAAGCAGCTCGACAGAACAAATTTCACCCTGAGCCTCCACCCGGTAGGAGCACATAATTTCGCGTGGCTATTTTCTTTTGGCGTACCCAATACCTGGAACAAAGCACAAACGCTGAAAGCTCTAGAGCAATTCGTAGGCAAAAACCCAGACTCTCAGACCTACGATGGATCAACGATTTTCACCTCTAAAAACTCACAACTTCACTACGCTTTTGAAGAAAATCAATTGATCCTGAGCCCCGACAAGAGTCTCATTCAGGAATCCGTGCGTCACATAAAAAGCGGAGTTTCGATAACTCAAGACATCGATTTTGACAAGGTAAGAAAGACCGCAGGTAGCTCGGCAGAGGCCAATCTTTTTGTCCAACACGACAAACTATTTTCCTTTGTAGGAGAATCGCTGAAGGAGAGTTTTCAGGTTGAACCGTTTTACGCCACGTGGTCTACCCTGGACCTCGAAGTGAAGCCTAACGCACTTTTTCTCAACGGCTACTCTCTGCAAACCGATTCTGTTTACAAGTACCTGACGGTTTTTCAAAACCAGGATCAGAGAGATTTTGGGTGGTTTGGTGAACTTCCTGCGTCCACCGCTTTTGCCACCGTGCAACAGGTAGAAAACCAATCGGAATTTCGAAGAAACCTCAATGATTACTACGAGGAGTCGGGTTCACTAGCTTTTAGGAATGGGAAAATCAACAATCTCGAGCAGATCTGTGACTGCGATTTGTGGCAAACTTTTTCTCGTGAATGGGATGGACGAATTGCTCACGTTTTGCTTGAGCCTTCTGGTGTAAATGAGCCGGCACCAGCCTTAAATGTTTTCGGGGCTAAAGACACTTCGAGTTTGCTTCAAAACTGGTCTACGTTTTTGAGCCCGCACCCAGAGCTTCCTACTTATCGCGGCATTCCAATCTACTACTTTGCGCTCCCTTCTTCTGTAGAAACGCTTTTTGGCGAGCTGTTCGAGGGATCGGCAAAAGTGGTATCGGTTTTGGAAAACAAGGTGATCTTTTCGGAAAACCTGCGCGACATGCAAACTTTTCTAGCGAATTACTCAACCGGAAGAACGCTTGAAAACGATGCGTCTTTTCGAGAGTACAAGAGCAATTTGGCTGGAGAGTTCAACCTGATGTTCTACAACAACATCGCCAGGTCGCCATTTCTCTTCGCCCGCATGCTCAAGGAAAAAAATGCCGAGAGACTACTTGAGTTTTCAGATCAGCTCAGAAAATTGCAGGCTCTCACACTGCAGGTTTCTTACTCGCGTGACGGACTGTACTACAACAACCTTTATCTGAAGTACAACCCTGTCTACAAACAGCAGACAAGCACCTTGTGGGAAATTGCCCTTGAAACAGGATTCAACTTTAAGCCCGAGTTAGTAACGAACCACTACACCAACGCCCAAGAGGTTTTCTTCCAGGACAAGAACAACACGGTTTACCTCATCAGCCCCACCGGCAAAATCCTCTGGCAAAAAGAAATGCCCGGAAAAATTATGAGTCCGGTTCGCCAAATCGACATTTTTAAAAACGGCAAGCTTCAAATGGTTTTCAACACGAAGGACGCTATCCATTGCCTCGACAGGAATGGCAACACGGTGGAAGGGTTCCCGATCAGGCTACCGGCTGAAGCAACTTCGCCACTTTCTGTTTTTGACTACGACAACAACAAGGACTACCGCCTGGTGGTGGCTTGCGCGGATCGATCCATAAGAAACTACGATGCTTCCGGAAATGCAGTGAAAGGCTGGAATGCTTCCAAAACAGAAAACCTGGTGAATGCACCGCTCAAGCACATCAGGGTAAAAACGAAAGACTACATTTTTGCCCTGGAAGAAACAGGCAAAGTGCATTTGCTGGCCAGAACAGGAGAAACGCGCTTCAACCCAAAATCGAACGTGCAGCACTACGCGGGCAGCGAGTTTACGATCATCAACGGGAAAAGCATCAGCGAAACGCGGATGATCTATCCCGACACGTTGGGGAATATCGTGGAGCTCGAATTTGGAAATGGAGAAGTGGAATTTGGCCTCACCGGAATTGCCGAGGGCTCTTTCATCACCTTTGCCGACATCAACAACGATAGCAAGAAGGATTACATCATCGCTGATGGAAACGAACTGAGAGTTTACGACTCATCGCGTGAGAAGCTTTTCGAAAAAGAATTTGAAGGCCCGATTACTTACTCTCCGCAGGCTTACTCTTTCGGTAGTAACGATGTGAGAGTTGGAATCACCGTGGCCGAAGTCAGCAAGTGTTACCTCATCAACAACGATGGAGAAATGACTGACGAATTTCCACTTTTTGGAAACACGCCTTTCAGTATTGGAGACTTAAACAAAACTGGCGATTGGAATCTGGTGATTGGCGACACACTCGGAAACGTGTTGACCTACAGCCTGGAGTAGATTTAAGAAATCCTTCCCCAGTTGGGTTTTTTGTATTGGATTCTTCTGAGCTCTGCTCCCAGCTCGCGATTTTCGGGCCGGTTGAGCTCTTCATCTTTTTCAAGAATTTCGACAGCACTTTTTCTGGCTTGAATCAGAATTTCGCGGTCGGTAGTGAGGTCGGCAATATTAAACTCAAAGGTTCCACTCTGTCTGGTTCCAGTCATCTCTCCCGGACCTCTGATTTCAAGATCGACTTCGCTGATTTTAAAACCATCGTTGGATTCCACCATGGTTTTAATTCTTTTTCTGGCATCGTTTCCGAGCTTTCCTGCAGTCATCAAAATACAATAGCTCTGCTCTGCTCCACGTCCCACGCGACCGCGTAGCTGGTGCAGCTGAGAAAGTCCAAATCTTTCTGAGTTTTCAATGACCATTACCGAGGCATTTGGCACGTTCACTCCAACTTCAATTACTGTTGTGGCCACCATCAACTGAGTCTCGCCTTTGACAAAACGCTGCATCTCAAAATCCTTATCCGCAGGTTTCATTTTCCCGTGGACGATACTCACGTGGTATTTGGGTTTCGGAAACCGCTTTTCGATGCTTTCAAAACCGTCCATCACGTGTTTGAGGTCGAGCGCTGCAGATTCTTCTATGAGTGGATACACAATGTAAACCTGTCTTCCCTTGTCGATTTCCTGCTGAAGGAAAAAGAAAAGTCCACCTCGCGAAGATTCATTTCTGTGAATCGTTTTGATCGGCTTTCGGCCGGGAGGCAATTCATCAATCACCGACACATCCAGGTCTCCGTAGAGAGTCATGGCAAGAGTCCTGGGAATTGGGGTTGCCGTCATCACCAGCACGTGAGGCGGCAAAGTGTTTTTCCGCCAGAGTTTAGATCGCTGGGCTACGCCAAAACGGTGTTGCTCGTCAATCACTGCCAGACCGAGGTTTTTGAATTCCACTGTCGGTTCAATCAGCGCGTGGGTTCCAAGTAGAATGTCAATTTCTCCCTCGCAGAGCTTTTGGTGCAGCTCTGTTCTTTCAGATTTTTTTGTGGAGCCAGTGAGTAAGCGAACGCTCATCCCTAGGGGTTCTACCAACTCTCTGATGGTCTCGTAGTGCTGGGTAGCCAAAATTTCTGTTGGAGCCATCATGCAAGCCTGAAAGCCATTGTCCACTGCAATGAGCATGCTGAGCAGAGCCACGAGCGTTTTTCCACTTCCGACATCTCCCTGGAGCAAGCGATTCATGTGAACTCCGCGCTTCATGTCGAACCTGATTTCTTTCAGCACACGTTTTTGGGCGCCAGTTAATTCGAACGGGATGTGCTTTTCATAGAATTCGTGAAAGAAGTCACCCACTCGCTCGAAGACAAATCCCTGAAGTTTTCTGGCCAGCACCGACTTGTTTCTCAACATAATCAACTGAAGCATAAAAAGCTCTTCGAACTTCAATCGATTTCTCGCGCCTTCGAGCAGCGTTGTGCTTTGTGGGAAATGCACATTTCTGTAAGCCTCTTCGCGCCCCATGAGCTGGTGCTCAGCTCTCAGCATTGATGGCAGTGTTTCAGAGACCTTACCGTTGAGCTGGGCCACGAGACTCTTTGCCAGTCGCTCGATTCCGTTGCTGTTGAGCCCCATTCCAGATAGCTTTTCCGTGGTGCCGTAAACAGGTTTTAAGGATCCGCCAACTCTGGCAGTCGCATCGGCAGCGGCATTGAGCTCAGGGTGTGGAATGCTCCACTTGTTCTTAAATTTATTGGGCTTACCGAACACGATGTACTCTACACCTGTCCTGAGTTTGGGCATGATAAAGCGAATCCCTTTGAACCAAACCAGATCGATCGTCCCATGGCCATCGCTAAAAACTGCTATGAGACGCTTCTTTCTCTTGTCGCCCATTTGCTGTACTCTCACGAGCTTTCCCTTGAGTTGAACGTAAGCAGCGTCTGAGGAGATTTCCGATGTTTTGTGGAATGTGGATTTGTCGATGTAGCGAAAAGGGAAGTAGTTGAGCAGGTCAAGAAACGTGAATATCTGAAGCTCCTTTTGCAGTGCCTTGGCACGCTGGGGACCAACACCGGTCAGAAATTCAATTGGTGTTTCCAGAAATGATTGCATTACTTTTTGCTCAGTAGATTTTCAGTTCTCCGGGGAGAGCAATTTAATGCAAAGAAAAAAAGGGAAGTAGATTTCTCCACTTCCCTTTTCAAATTATTTTGAACGATCGACCGGTTATGCGATCATCATCACCGGATTCTCCATCATTTTCTTAAATGTGTCGAGGAACTTAGCTCCAGTAACTCCATCTACAACTCGGTGATCGCAGCTCAAAGTCACTTTCATTCTATTTCCAGGAACAACCTCACCGTTTTTCACAACAGGCTTCTGGATGATTCCACCAACAGCCATAATGCACGAGTCTGGCGGATTGATGATTGCCGTGAATTCTTCAATTCCAAACATTCCCAGGTTAGAGATGGTGAAAGTATTTCCTTCCCAATCCTGAGGCTGCAGTTTTTTGTTGCGCGCTTTCTCAGCGTACTCTTTCACTTCGCCATTGATTTGCGACATTGTTTTTCCATCGGCAAAACGAACAACCGGAACGAGCAACCCTTCGTCTACTGCTACTGCTACTCCCACATGCACGTGGTCATTGTAACGGATGGTGTCACCCTGCCAGCTCGAGTTCACCTGTGGGTGTTGTCTCAGAGCAACTGCGGCAGCTTTGATCACCATGTCGTTGAAAGAGATTTTCAAGTCGCTGTTTTCGTTAACCATCTTGCGAGCTTGCATGGCGTTATCCATGTCAATTTCGATGGTGAGGTAGAAGTGAGGTGCTTCAAACTTACTTTCTGAAAGTCTGCGAGCAATGGTCTTACGCATTTGACTCACGTTCTCTTCGCGGTAACTTTCTTCGCCAACGGCTCCTCTAGTAGTCACTGCCGGTCCGGTTGGGCTAACGGCTTTGTCTTCTCTAAAGTTTTCGATGTCACGCTTGATAATGCGGCCATTGTCGCCCGTTCCGCGAACGCGAGAAATATCAATTCCTTTTTCTTCTGCCAGGCTTTTCGCCAGAGGTGAAGCTTTTATTCGTCCTTCAGCATCCGAAGTGTCGGCAGTGGCAGCGGGACGTTGTTCTTTTTTCTCAGCGGGCTTCTTCTCTTCTGGTTTCTTCTCTTCTTCCTTTTTCTCCGTCTTTTCTTGTTCTTGCTTTTCCTCTTTATTCTCCGACTTCTTGCTGTCGTCTTCCTTCTTCTCTCCTCCAGAAGTTTTGCTGTCTGCTTCTTTCAGAATCTTGTCGACATCTTCGCCTTCATCACCGAGAATGGCAAGAATTGAATCTACTGGAGCGGAATCGCCTTTTTCAACACCGATGTAGAGCAGAGTTCCATCTTGAAAGGACTCAAACTCCATGGTAGCCTTGTCCGTTTCGATTTCGGCCAAAACTTCTCCACTTTCTACCTGATCACCCACTTTTTTGTGCCATTCGGCAACGACACCTTCTTCCATGGTATCACTCAGCTTGGGCATTTTAACGATTTCCGCCATTCTATTCGAATATTTTCTGGTTGACTTTTCTTTGATTGAATTCTTTAGTCTCTCACGAATGGGTATTCACCATCGGAGTAAACATCTTCATAAAGCTCTTTTGGATCTGGCTCTGGAGACTCTTCAGCGAAAGTCACTGATTCTTCCACCAACTTTTTCACCTCGTCTTTGATCTCTTTGATCTTGTCTTCGCTGAGCCACTTGTTCTTCTTGATTTTCTCAAGCGCCACATTCACAGGGTCTTTCCCTTTGTATTCTTCGAGCTCTTCTTTGGTTCGATACTTTGCCGGGTCAGACATTGAGTGCCCTTTGTAGCGGTAAGTCTTCACATCGAGTAGCGTTGGTCCGTCTCCTTTTCTTGCTCTTTCAGCAGCTTCGGCAATGGCATCGGCAACAGCTTCTGGATCCATACCGTCTACAGATGCAGAAGGCATTTCGTAGCTTGCTCCGAGCTTACTCAGGTCGTGTACGTTGGAAGTACGCTCCACTGAGGTTCCCATTGCGTAGTTGTTGTTTTCGATTATAAAAATCACTGGAAGCTTCCAGGTCATTGCCATATTGAAAGTTTCGTGAAGAGCTCCCTGACGGGCGGCACCATCTCCAAAGAAGCAAACGGTAACGTGATCTTCATCACGGTATTTATCGGCAAAAGCAATTCCGGCACCGAGAGGAATTTGCGCTCCTACGATCCCGTGACCTCCAAAGAGATTGCGGCTTTTATCGAACATATGCATCGAGCCTCCTTTACCCTTGCTACAACCGGTAGTCTTACCGTAGAGCTCTGCCATCACGTACTTTGGCTCCATTCCCATTGCAATGGGGTGAGCGTGATCACGGTAAGCAGTGATTACACGGTCTGTGGGCTTAATCGCCTCAACCATTCCGGCCAATACGGCTTCCTGTCCGATGTAAAGGTGGCAAAATCCGCCAAACTTCTGCTGCACGTAAAGCTGTCCACACTTCTCTTCAAACTTTCGCATCAAGAGCATGTCGCGATACCATTTGATGTAAGTATCCTTCCCGTACTTCTGCTTGCTCGATGAGGCCGAGCTCTTTTTCGTAGAAGTGGATTTACTCTTGCTTGTTGATTTTTTACTCTTTGTAGTCGAATTTGCCATTCTTACCAGTCTTGTTTAAAAATAGGTTACAAATATATGGTATGAAAAGTTTGTGAGCGGGATAATCAAAGGTGTTTTTTGAGCCCTTCCTCATGGAAGAAAATAGGCAGCATTTGACTCACTCCATGAATCCGGTAAGCTCGCCCTGAAGCCCCTGCCAACACAAGGGTTATGGCGTTGGCCTGATTCACCTCGTACTCGAGCATCACTTGCCTGCAAGCACCACAGGGAGCAATGGGGTGATCGACCTTGATTCGATCGGAGTCGGCAGTAATCACCACTTTTTCGATGGCCACACCTGGAAAGTTGGAAGCAGCTGAGAAGACTGCCACCCGCTCTGCACACATCCCACTTGGATAAGCAGCATTCTCCTGGTTGGTGCCAGTGACTATTTCCCCGTTTGCCAAAAGCACCGCTGCAGAAACAGCGAATTCTGAATAGGGAGCATAGGCACTGGAGAGTTTTTTCTTTGCAGCTTTTAGCAGTTTTAGGTCTTCTGCAGGTAGGTCGACATCACTATCGAATTCTTCCACCTCCACTGAATATTGCAGTTTCTTCATAGGCTCTTACTGTTGTTCACTCTATTTTCATTAGAGGGACGGGCAATTTATTGATTTCTTTTATTTTTACCCCAACTTGGAGGAAATTTTGGACATACTTGACCGCCTCGATCCGATTGGATTAGATGAGATGGAGGAGGTGCGGTTTATGAATCGCACCGACACCAAATATGTTTTGCCTACCCGAGAGGTCACCTCACTTCTCAAAGAAATCGGAGAAGAATATCAGGTGCTCGACATTGCCGGAAATCGAATGGGACGCTACGAGACGCTCTACTTTGACACTCCTTCCTACGACTTTTATATCCAGCATCACAACGGTAAGAAAAACCGCGTGAAGGTGAGGTACCGAAAATACATCGACTCTGATGTGACTTTTCTGGAAGTAAAAAAGAAAAACAACAAGAACAGGACGATTAAGCTTCGCAAACGCGTTGCAGACATCAGCCAAACGATTGAAGGAGAGGACCTCGACTTTGTGGAAGTTGCGGCAGAGCAAAGTTTAATTTTGATGCCGTCCGTTCGCAATGTGTTTAGAAGAACTACATTGGTCAGCAAAAACCAAAACGAAAGAGCAACCATCGACTTCAATGTGGAGTTGATGCTCAATGGGAAGAGCATCACCTTGCCAGGCCTCTCGATTATTGAAGCCAAACAAGACCTGTTTAACAAGGACTCTAAAATTGTGAGGACGCTCAAAGATCGTCATTGCAGATCGATGAGAGTGAGCAAATACTGCCTCGGTATTGCTCTGCTCAGCGAAAACCTGAAGACCAACAACTACAAGAAAAAACTGAGGAAAATAGAAGAATACCTGCAAAATGAACCTGCTACTTGAACTCTTAACCAACCTCGCCTTTTGGGAGCACGCAAGTTCTGCTCTCACCCTGGGCGCCAAAGAAATTACTGTTTTTGAAATGGAGCTTCTCGAAGTGGAAGATCTCTTCGAACTCGTATTTCGGTTTTTCTTCAACCTGATCTTTGTGCTGGTTTTAGTCCGGCTCATTTACTATCCCGTAGCCAAGCGAAAGGATTTTCTCTTCACTTACATCATGATTAGTATCACAGTGTTTTTGCTGTGCTACATGCTCGAGAATGTGAAGCTCGACCTGGCCTTTGCTCTCGGTCTCTTTGCCATTTTTGGAATCATCCGCTACCGAACCGACCCTATTCCGATTAAGGAGATGACTTATCTCTTTGTGGTCATTGGAATGTCTGTGGTGAATGCACTTGTGAACCGAAAAGTGAGCTACAGCGAATTGATGCTGGTGAACGTTGCCATCATTGTTGCCGTTTACGGCCTCGAACGTGTTTGGCTAATCCGTCACGAGCAGTTTAAAACAATTCTCTACGAAAAGATTGAGCTGATTAGAAGTGGCCAAAGGGACGAACTTAAAGCCGACCTCGAAGAAAGAACCGGAATAAAAATCAATCGTGTGGAAATCGGGCGAATCGACTTTCTGACGGACACGGCACAAATCCGAATCTACTACTACGAAGATGACCAGCCAGGACACATGGAAGAGTAAGACGAGAGAGAATGAATTACTTGTGAATCAGAGCTACTGCATTGCAGCTCACGCCCTCTTCGCGACCGACAAAACCGATTTTCTCGGTGGTTGTCGCTTTGATTGAGATTTGATCTTTTTCCCAGCCTGTCACTTCAGAAAGCTTTTCGATCATTGTTGGGATGTGAGGATTGACTTTTGGTTTCTCAAGACAGAGAGTAACGTCTACGTTGCCCAACTTCCAACCTTTTTCACTCAGCAGGCCAACAACTTTCTTCAATAGAATCTTACTGTCGATCCCTTTGAAATCTGCAGAAGTATCGGGAAAGTGAAAACCGATATCGCGGAGATTAGCAGCACCCAGAAGTGCATCGCAAATGGTGTGGATTAGCACATCAGCATCGGAATGGCCGACTGCACCTTTTGTGTGTTCGAGCCGAATTCCACCAAGCCAAAACGGCTCGCCTTCCTTCAGTTGATGAACATCGTAACCAAAGCCTACTCTAAAATTCATGGAAACTATCCTTGTCTGGCCGCCTCACGCTCGCTGAGCAGTTCGAAGCGAAGAGTAAAACGCAGTGTGTTAGCCAGCGGGTTTTGCTGAGTAGTTGAGATCAGGTAAGAAAGGTCAAACCCGAGTACCTGATACTTCAAGCCAGCACCGAGCGTAATGAACTGACGGTTACCTTTAGAAAGGTGCTCGTAAAAATATCCTGCACGGAACGCAAATTGACGATCGTACCAATACTCTACTCCACCACCGATGTTGATTTCCCTGAGCTCTTCTCTAAGGACGCTTCCATCCTCTACTGTAACTTCTCCGTTTTGATCGTAAGAGTACACTCCTGGTGCATCTGTAAACGATTGGAAAATTGCCGTTGCAACACCCACATCAGGATTTTTACCTACTAGAACTTCAGTTGGGTTGTCGGGATCATAAACTGGCGGTGTAGGAACGAGCAGCTTGTTGAAATCTACAAGAAAACCGAGATCATTGTACTGATCTAAGTTGAAAGTCAATGCAGTTCCAAGACGGAGGTTGGTGGGAATAAAATCTCTCTCAGCGGTTTGGGTGTAGCTCATTTTCGCCCCAATGTTGGAAATATTCACTCCCCAGTTCCACGTGATGTCAGTGTTACCTATTTCGAGATCGTCATTGGTGTAAAAAGCAGAGATGTCCACAGCTACTGACCGACCAGGCTTTGAGTCGACTCCCTGAATATTCGTACCACCCGTGAGGTTTGAGTGAATATAACGCGCTGCTACCCCACCAGAGAACCGTTCCGAAAGCTTTTGTGAGAACGCTACATCAAGACTAAACTCGTTGGGTTGAAAAGTTCGGATTTCATTTCCGGTGTTATCTGTAAAAGAAATCGAACCAAGTGAGAAGTAGCGAAGTGCTCCGGCAACTGCCTGCTGATCGTTCAACTTTTTGTATCCCGTAAGGTATCCGAGGTTCATGTCGTTCACCAACTGACGAAGCCATGGCGAATACGAAACAGCAAACTCCATTTCCTTGTCTGTAAATGAAAGTTTGGCCGGGTTCCAATGCATGGCACTGGCATCTGGCGAAGAGGCTACTCCTGCATCACCAAGGGCTCCAGCTCGGGAGTCTGGCGCAATCATCAGGAATGGCACTGCTGTGGTAATCGTGTTGAGCTGTACTTCATTGGCGCGTTCACCCGGAGTAGAGAGTTGGGCAAATGCACTTCCTACTACACCTGTCAGGACGGCTATTAAAAGCGACTTTCTGAGCATTCTTTGAGTTTTTGAAAAGGCTGCAAATATACGCATAATTAGTTAAATCGTTCGGTAATCAATCACTTAAGAATCACGAGTTTCTCAAACTCTTCAGCACTTTCTCCACTAACAGGATTTGAAACTCTCAACCTGTAAACATAAACTCCCTTACCTATATTGTCTCCGAAGTCATCTTTACCGTCCCACGGAATTGGCTCACTCTGAAACCCGTGATTTTCCATGGTACGAGTAATCGATTTCACGAGTTTACCGCTGATTGTAAAAACCTGCACCTGCACATTCAAGACATCGCATGTTTGATTGTGCTGAAACATAAACTGGGTGTTGGTAGTGAAAGGGTTTGGGTAGTTCAAGACATAATCAAGTGCAATTTCTGCGGAGTTTGCTACAACAAATTCGGTGTAAGCTTCAGATGAATTGTTTTGCACATCCCAAACTTTTAGCGTTAGCGTGTGCTCTCCTTCTTCGAGTTGACTCATTTGATATCTCACGCTTCCTTCTTTGTAAGTATCGAGCTCCGATTCATAGTAGTCATTCAGAATAATTGGGTTGCTGCTTTCCTCATCGAGGATTGCTTTGATATCGTGACCAATTCCGCTTCCAACGGTATTGATTCCGTTCTCGTCAAACACCTTTGCAAAAAGCACCGGTGACTCGTCTGTAATTCCTCCAAAAGCAAAACTCTCATCGTTCATGTAAAGGTTCACTTCCGGTCCGTTGGAATCTAGCTCTGCACTGTCGAGTGCTCCACCAATCTGAAACTCTTCGAAGAATCCATGAGCATCGGTTGAGCCTTGTTCTTCCACTGCGTAGTAACTCACTCTACCACTTCCAAAGTTGTAACCAATGTCCTTGGGAACTACAAAAGAAAAAGAGAAGTCACCATTAGTTACACTTGCTTTACCCTTATAAAGTGTGTTCGACCGCAATGGGAAAGAAAATTCACTTCCGCCATCGTTGTTTTGAACGTTTACCTCCTGGACTTTATCGTAAACTGTTGGATAAACAAAACCGTTGTAATCCTCTAGCTTATTGCCATTGGCATCTCCCACGTAACCGGTAATCGTTACCTCCTGAAGTGCTTTCACAGTGTCCTGCTGGGCAGTAATCGGCTGTTCGTTGATCTCTGTGGTGTAAACCTCTTCTTTAGGGTAGGCCAATTTGAGGGCAGGATCACCAAGCAACGTGAAGTTTCTTTTGTTTGGGGCGCTTGAGGCAGAACCATTTTTGGTCAGCATCGATATTTTACCCAAAGTGAGGTCTTCAATAGACTCATCCTCAAGTGCGTAGTTGTAGAATGAGCGTGCCAGTTGGTTATTGTCGAAAGAGAAAACAATTCTTGTTGTTGTCAGTAATCCTATAGCACCACCGTTTGGGTTCAAAAGAATAAGCTCTCCACTAGAAACGAAACTGGGGTCATCAAATCTACTTAGCTCACATGTGGCTGTCATGAAAAGTGGAAGTCTGTTAAAATTCGACCAGCTCTGAATCATCGGGATACTTAAAACTCTTTCATGAGCCCATCCTTTTTCACCACCATGCCCTACGTAATTAATAAGTAAAGCACCGTTTTCAACTTGCCGGGTTATCGCCTCATTTACTTCTGGATATCGCTCTCCTCCAGGAGTCGACTCCTGCGTGTAGGCGTCCATGTAAATCTTATTGACATTATACTCATTGTGTCTTGAGTAAACCGTGTCGGCATATTGCTCAGAATGTGTCATATGAATCTGCTCGCTCGGCCCTCCATTTCCATCCTGATCATCGGACACGAAGCAGATGGTATTTCTCCAACTTCCAAAAGTGCTGCTTCCCGCATTCGATGCACAGTTTTCTTCTCCTGTAAAACCAGTGTTCTCAGACAAATAATTTCTAATCTTGGCCACCAGGGCCTCGGCATCTTCCAGATTTCTGGCAGAGAGTCTTCCAACTCCTATGTCGAGCATGTCATCACCACTATCGGACTCGTTGTCGTCAAGCAAAGCAAAATAATCGTCCGAAACATAAGAGTTGACAGGCGACACAGAGTTCAGAGACTGGAAGGTAATGATCAAATTGTTGTTATTTCTCAGTCCGAACTTGTTGTTGTAGGTTCCATCTCCGAAGAGTAGCAGATGCTTTGGCTCTAGCTCAGGGTCACCTTCAGCTCTATCATAGAGCATTTTCATGATCATCTTAATGGCGGTCACGTCTCTGTTTCCACCAGAAAACTCATTGTAAACCTGATCGGGAGTAACCACTTCAACCACTGAACCTTCTTCTCTGTGAATGTCGGCCAATTCATTAGCGGGGTCCAGGTATCGGCTGGCTGTCACAATCACCATATCTACATTTTCAAAGGCGTGCAGATTTTGGTTCTGCACCATCCCCACCGCTCGGGGCTCTTTATAATTGCTGGAGTTAAAAGCGATGAATTGACGAAGTTCATCTGTAGGAAGGCGAAACGACTTCGTGTTTCCGGCAGACTCCAAATCGACATTACGGGGGTTGATAAAATCAGAGATTTCCCAAACCTGAGTCACAGCTGATCCATTCTCGATAGTAAATTCACTGACATTTCCGGGACCAACTGCTTCAAGACTTCTAAAGTGCATTTGGGCGCCACTCATCCGCAATTCTCTTTCCACATTCAAGGTAATGTAATCCAGCCATCCCTGAGCAGTGGGATTATACTTGTTGAAGCTCAAACTAACACTTACGTTATCTGAGTTGGGCAAGAAATTGAAATTGGCAAAAGCCGAACGGGCGACATCAGCAGTTGTGAAATCCGAAGTCGGATTCACTTGCAACTCTAGGCTGTTTCCAGGAGCTGAGATGTCGAACGTACTGAATGCTCCCTGAGATGAGCTTCCGATGGTACGCCCCATCACTCGCACCCAGGCTTTACCGCTATCCGGCAAAACATTGGGGAAGGGAAAGTTGAATGAGTAATTGGTATTGATGTCGAAATGCTCTCCGAAGAAACGCCTTCCGGACTTTACCAAATTCACCTGATCGAGTTCGTGAAACTGATAATCATCAAAAGTGGTCACTTGCTGGTTGGCCGGCTGACTTGTCGAAGCAAGCGATTGAATTCTGCTCGGATCAGTGTCGTCTACACGTATAAAGTAGTAAGCCGAGTCGGAGTAGTTGTGTTTTGTGTGTCGAAAGCCAGAAGCTGACGGATCGTCTTCATCTTCCACATAATCCCAAGAATGCGGCCCTTTTCCGTAGAACAAAATTTGATCCCCAGAATCGAAAGATCCATCCTGTTCTCCCGTTATCTGAATGGCGTTCTTTTGGAGGTCATCGTAGCGAAACTCACTGTTGTCGTATGGAAGCATTTCTCCACCGTTTCCGTAAATATTGATGTCTTGCGGATTAACCTCATTCACATTCACTCCCAAATCACTCAGGAGGCTTCTGTCGATGCGGTGAATTCCATCTTCAGCAATGGCAATTTTGTACCACTCGCCTTCCGCCAGCACAGAGTTCTCCGCATAAGTTACAGCTCTTGAAGCACCAGAACCAAATGCTCCACCTGCCGGACTCGCTGTTCCAGAAAAAGAAACCAGGCGCTCGTACTGACCCGTAGTCCTGTTCTTTCTTACAGCAGGAACACTAACAACCAAATAAAAGCCATCTCCGCCTCTTTTGACTTCCGCCCGCCATTCCACTTCTTCAGGTACTAAAACATTCTCTAGCTCACTGGCCCATGCTGCAGGAACTGGCTCGAAGTTGCTATCTGAAAGATTAAAACTTGCAGAACTTGATCTAAAGTTACATTTGTAGCTTTTACTAAAACGAGGAAGGTTGTTCTCCGGGTGATCGTAAACAGCGTTTTCGAAAGTGAAGCCGATCTCACGATATTTCTCACCTTTTTTCTGATCTGCCCACTCAATTTCTTCAGAAACCTCCATAGCGCTCTGAGCACCGACAATAAAGGCACACAGCAAGGCAGTTAGTAAAAGAGAAAATCTTAGCATGGTTAATTAGTTTTTCAAAAATATTTGCGAAGCAACAAAGTAAACGATTCGGAAGTACTCTTATTGCAAGTCTTAAAAGAATTTGCACTGAAATATTTTTACTATAATTGTTGATTCATTTGTTCAAAGCCAAACTTATGTCAGTGAAGAAGAATTTATTGGTGTTCGCTATTGGGGCTCTACTACTAACCTTTGGTACCACGCAAGACACTCAGGCTCAAGACCCTGAGTTTACGCAGTTTTATGCCAACCCACTTTATCTGAACCCAGCTTTTGCCGGGTCTGCAAGATGTCCGAGGGTTGCGCTAAATTACCGAAATCAGTGGCCCGCTCTTTCCGGTTCATTTATTACCACCAGCGCCAGCTACGACCAACACGTAGATGCTATCTCAGGTGGTCTTGGTGTGCAGGTATTGCACGACAATGCCGGACAGGGAACGCTTACCACGACTCAGGTGAGTGGAATTTACTCCTACCAACAAGCAATCACAAGGGAATTCTCTTTGAAAGCTGGTTTTCAGGCTACTTATTTCCAAAAAGCACTCGACTGGAGCAAGTTGACTTTTGGAGATCAGATTGATCCGAGAAGAGGTTTCATTTACGAGTCGCAAGACTTTGTGAGAGGTGGAACCGTGTCGAATGTCGATTTCAGTTTCGGGCTCCTGGGTTTCAGCGATAAATACTTTGTGGGAGCTTCCGTTCACCACCTTACTGAACCAAATGAGTCGTTGATCGAAGGCAACAGCCCTCTGCCAATGAAATTTACAGGTCATGCCGGAGCTAATATTCCGATTGATCGCGGACAAAGATTTTCAGATGCCAGCATTTCTCCAAACGTGATGGTTCGTCACCAGGGAGAATTTACACAACTAAATTTCGGACTCTACGTAAGAAAAGGTCCGATCGTAGGTGGTGTTTGGTATCGTTCTGATGAACAATTCACAGGAGATTCCTTCATAGTTTTGGCTGGAATTGAAACCGACATCATCAGATTTGGGTATAGCTACGATGTTACAGTGTCGCAATTGACGCCAGCATCGGGCGGGTCGCACGAAATTTCGCTTACGTTTCAGTTCGACTGCAGACCCAAAAGAAGAAAGCTGAGGACAATAAGCTGTCCATCATTTTAGTTTAGGATTACTGTAAGCACCGAGGAAAATTAATTTAGGAAATCATGAAAATTCTGAAAAACACTTCAGGCCTCATGCTCTTGCTGGGATCAGTAATAGTGCTGTCATCCTGTCAAAAAGAGCGTTCAAATGCTACTGGTTGGGCGTACAACGACCCCGACAACGGTGGATTTGAGAAGGTTCAATTTACAGAACAAGAAACAGGTCCAGGACTCGTATTGGTTGAAGGTGGTACTTTCACCATGGGCCGAGTTGAAGATGACCTCAACTTTTCTGGCGACAATGTGCCGAGAAGAGTGACCGTTTCGAGCTTTTACATGGATGAGACAGAGGTAACCAACTTTTACTGGTTGGAATACCTTCACTGGCTCGATCGTGTTTATGGCGATACCTACCCAGAAATTGTAGATAAAGCACTTCCAGATACACTCGTATGGCGCGAACTCATGGAGTACAACGAGCCATACGTTGAGTACTACCTCCGTCACCCATCCTACCGCGACTACCCAGTTGTTGGTGTAAACTGGTTGCAAGCCAACGACTTTTGCAAGTGGAGAACTGATCGTGTGAACGAATTTATTCTTATCCGCGAAGGTCTTCTCGTGCATAATCCAACTGCTCAAATTGATGACAACCACTTCACAACTGACGCCTACCTGGCCGGTCAGTACGAAGGAGAAAGAAATCAAGACGGACTTCCAAACCTCGACCCATCTGGTAGCGAGTACAGAAATGTTAGAATGGAGGACGGAATCCTTCTTCCTAAATACCGTCTACCAACAGAAGCAGAGTGGGAATATGCCGCTCTCGGTTTGATCGGTAACTCATACCAAGAGTTGATTACAGACAGAAAAACTTACCCATGGACAGGGCACTACGTTCGTAACGACAATAGCGGTGGCCGCTACTATGGTCAGTTCAATGCTAACTTCGTACGTGGACGAGGTGACTACATGGGAGTTGCCGGAGCGCTGAATGACAACGCAGAAATTACTGCACCTGTTTACGCTTATGCTCCTAACGACTACGGTCTTTACAACATGGCCGGAAACGTTTCTGAGTGGACAATGGATGTTTATCGTCCGCTTTCTCCAGAAGACAAAAGTGAATTCCGTCCTTTCAGAGGTAACGTTTACAAGACGAAAGTGCTAAACAGTGAGGGACGCATCGCTCAAAAATTTGATTACGTTCAATACGACTTCGAAGGACTTGAGCAATACCTGAAAGATTATCAAAGCGAAGCTCGTGAGAATCTGAATGAAACCGATCAAAATCTGATCGACAACCTGCTTTCTTATGTGGCTGACGCCAAAGAGCAAGAGAAAAATGGTCAGGACTACGAAGCAAATGTTCGTATCCAGGACGGAATGGACCTCATTGCTGGATCTGAATCTAAAATTGCTCCAGACCTTCGTCAGGGCTTCTCTCAATACATTGTGAACACTCCAGGTACACTTAAGTACCGTGACGTTCGCGCTGAAGAGAACATCGATAGAAGAAACTATCGCGTAGCTGACAACATCGATGTGAGAGATGGTGACTTCCAATCAAGTATCCGATACGAAGATCCTTCTTATGAAGATAGAACAGAAAGAATGTACGATTATGGTTCTACAACTCTAATCAGTAATCGCTCCAGAGTTTACAAAGGTGGCTCATGGAGAGACAGAGCCTACTGGCTTGTGCCTGGAACTCGCAGGTTCCTTGACGAAAGACGCTCCACAGCAACAATCGGTTTCCGATGTGCTATGGAAAGGCTTGGTAGCCCTGTCGGCCTCGGACAACAATAAAATTTTTGAACTAAATGAATTAAAACCCTTCGGAACTTCCGGAGGGTTTTTTTAATGGTTATAAGCATGGTACCACAACAGTTAATCGAAAAGTACAAGCAGCAGCGAAAAGTCACAACCGACTCGCGAAAGGTGAGTGAAGGCGACATTTACTTTGCCCTAAAAGGGCCAAACTTTGATGGAAACAAATTCGCACAATCAGCACTTCAAGACGGTGCTTCCTTCGCAGTAGTTGACGATTCGTCCCTCTCAGGTGACAGGATGATTCACGTTGACGATGTACTCACAGCACTTCAAGATCTCGCGAAGCTGATTCGCTCTGAATTCACATTTCCGGTAATTGGGATAACAGGAAGCAACGGAAAAACAACCACCAAGGAATTGATGCGTGATGTGCTCCAAAAGAAATTGAAGGCCCACGCCACAAAGGGAAACCTCAACAATCACATCGGAGTTCCAATCACAATATTGAACACTCCTTTAGAAACTGAATTGGCCATTATAGAAATGGGTGCAAACCACGTTGGAGAGATTGCATCACTTTGTGAAATTAGTCAGCCTGACTACGGCCTCATAACCAACATCGGCAAAGCTCACCTCGAAGGATTCGGTGGAATTGAAGGAGTAAAAAAAGGTAAGAGCGAGCTCTACAAAAGCGTTGCGAAGCAAGGAAAAACCATATTCGTAAATGGCAATGATGATACTTTGCTTGAGCTTTCCGAAGGTCAGGATCGAATTATTTATGGAGACAGTACAGACAACCTCTTTGAAATCGAACTGGATGAATCGTTCCCCACTGTCTCTTTCACCTGGAAAACACACGACTCGTCTTTTCCAGAAATTTCGACAAATCTAACAGGCGGCTATAATTTACCAAATATTTCCGCAGCCCTGGCTGTAGGTATTCACTTTGGAGTAGACGCCTCGATGATCAATGAGGCTATTTCGGAATACACTCCAGACAACAATCGGTCTCAATTAAAAACAACTGATAAAGACAATCTGCTCATCCTTGACGCTTACAATGCCAATCCAACAAGCATGGAGATGGCTCTGAGAAACTTGAGTGGAATGAGAGCGCAAAGAAAATTTTTCGTGATTGGCGACATGCTTGAGGTAGGAGAATCTTCAAAAGAGGAGCATCAAAACATTGTTGATCTGGCGATCGATCTCGAGTTGGACGGTATTCTTGTCGGTAAAGAGTTTTCCAAAATTTCTAGTCCCTACCCCACTTTCACCGATGCAGATGATGCCATTGCCTATCTAAAAGAAAGGGAGCTCTACTCCACTACTATCTTGCTCAAGGGATCCCGTGGCATTCAGCTTGAAAAGGTGGAACCGATCCTTTAACCAAATGAATATCTTTGCCTTCAAAATTGATCGGAAAGAATGAAAAACTTAGTCGAAGAACTTCGCTGGAGAGGCTTGGTGCAAGACATCATGCCTGGAACTGAAGAGCAACTTATAAAAGAAATGACGACTGGCTACGTTGGATTCGACCCAACAGCTGACTCGCTTCACATTGGAAATCTCGTGCCTGTGATGCTT
Organism: Halocola ammonii; assembly: GCF_049334165.1. NCBI lineage: Bacteria > Pseudomonadati > Bacteroidota > Flavobacteriia > Flavobacteriales > Halocolacceae > Halocola > Halocola ammonii. Next base: position 166,673 of record NZ_JBEGHD010000006.1, on the reverse strand, counting down.
CTGACACACCTGCAGCGGTTTGGCCACAAGCCTATCGCTCTTGTGGGTGGAGCAACTGGACTTGTAGGTGATCCTTCAGGAAAAACAGCTGAGCGAACCATGCTCGACAAGGAAGTGATTCAACACAACCTTGCTTCGCAAAAAAAGCAACTTGAGCGGTTCCTCGATTTCAGCGATTCAATTGAAAATTCAGCAGAAGTCGTAAACAACTTCGATTGGTTTGGAGAAATTGGGTTTCTAGAATTCATTCGCGATGTCGGGAAACACATCTCGATCAACTACATGATGGCTAAAGATTCCGTTCAAACTCGTCTGGAAACCGGCCTCTCTTTCACAGAGTTCAGCTACCAGCTAATTCAGGGCTACGACTTCTACTGGCTTTGGAAAAACAAAAATGTCGCTCTGCAGATGGGCGGCTCCGACCAATGGGGAAACATCACTACCGGCACCGAACTGATCAGAAGAAAGGGTTCGGGAGAAGCTTTTGCCCTCACTGCACCATTGCTGAAGAAATCTGACGGTAGCAAATTTGGAAAATCTGAAGGTGGCAACATCTGGCTGGACAAAACCAAGACATCGCCTTACAAGTTCTACCAGTACTGGCTAAACACGTCTGATGAGGATGCCGGGAAGTTTATGCGCATTTTCACTTTTAAATCAAAAGATGAGATTGAGCAGTTGGAAAAAGAGCATTCCGAAGATCCGGGTAGAAGAATTCTTCAAAAAGAGCTAGCCAAAGACGTCACCGTCATGGTTCATTCTGAAGAAGACTACGAGACAGCTCTGGCAGCTTCTCAAATCCTTTTTGGAAAGTCGACAGAAGAAGACCTTCGCAAAATCGGAGAAGACGACTTTCTCAGCATTTTTGAAGGTGTAGATCAGGCAGATATTTCTAAAGAATCCCTCGAGTCTGGATTGGGAATAATTGACGCACTGGCAAGCGAAAGCGGTTTTTTAAAATCCAATGGAGAAGCCAGGAGAGCACTCAAAGAAAACTCGATAAGTGTCAACAAGTCGAAGGTCGATGAGGATAAGGTCATCACTCCGAAAGATCTGGTGAACGGTCGCTACATTCTTTTGCAGAGAGGAAAGAAAAAGTATTTTATTTTGAGTGTAAAATAACTATTGGTTCAATTACTAGAGACTGTTCACTAAATATCTTTACTCAATAACCACCCTCCTGACTATCAGGCTCTCCGAGGTAATAATCCGAATAAGATAAAGACCAGGTTCTATTCCAGAAATATCCAATTTGACTTGCTCCATTTGTTGAGTGTTTTTCTTCAGAATGATTGCCCCTTTTGAATCTATGAGTTCAACTACAATGGAATTGCTGTAATTCCCTTCGGGGAATTGAATATTAATTAGATTCTTTGCTGGGTTTGGATAAACTGAAGCACTGGTTGGCAACTGGTTTTCTTCTACTCCAACACATTCTACTATAAATATTTCATAATCGTCAACTGCTGTAGAGTTGCAAGCCAGAGGGTCTAGAATTGTGTAACTAACGACATACTGACCGGGCAAACTACTTCCTGGAGTAACGAGACCGGTAATTGAATCTATGGCTAACCCCTCTTCTGCCTGAAACATGCCTCCTTCATCTCCAGATATTACAGGGGACATAGGTTCATCAATTGTACATAGCACTGTTTCTGGATAAAAAAAAGAAGCGTCTTGATCACACGTTCTTAGAACTACGTCATCAATCCGATACATACTCCCTCCATCCTGGTCAAAGCCCAGAAACCCAAAATTGTATTCCCCAGATTCTGCTACTTGAAATAAGATAGAGTTGTGCTCCCAATCTGTTCCAGGAGATCCATTTATCTGTACAATCTCATCTTCCATTCCATCCATATCCGCGGATGTGCCAATATAAACGGAAAGGTTTTGAAACTGTGAGGCAACATGGCTTTCGAAATCAAGCGCATACACTACGCCATCTTGAAGGTAAAATGAAGGTGTAAACGCCCAGTCGCCATCCTCCGCTTCTGTTGAAACATTTGACAGTTTCAAGCTATTGGGCGGTGTGAAATAAGTGAACATATCAACTTCCCATCTAGGACTGCTAAATTCCGGATTTTCTCTGGTCCAACCACAAGGTAAAGACTCTGAATCATTAAATACCTCAAATGACTCAAACCATGGAAGAGCATCAATGGGTCCGGGATTACAGGGCGTGGTATAGGTAATTGGGCCTATCCACTCTGACAAACCATCTTCTGTATCACATTGACTTCTAATATAAAAATCGAATGTCATCTCATCCTGAAGTCCCTCAATGACAATGCTATTTCCATCAAACGCAGTTACCAGTTCACCATCCCCTATGGTGGGGTCAAAACCTTCTTCATCAAATCTAATTTGCCAAACTGACTGATTGGAATTTCCCCATGAAAGCTCCACAGAACTCGGGGAGAGTTCTTCGAGGTTGAAGGAAGTTGGCTCAGGACAAGATGGTACAGAACGAACTCGAAAGTTGTCTATATGAACTTCTCGAATAGACAACCCCTCATATTCAGGTCCATCTCGCGCATCAAGAGCCAATACAATAACTTGATCTGAGTATTCGGCAAGATTGACGACTACCATTTCTCCGTAAATTGATAAATTCGATCCTGAGTCCCATGTTTCAAGGGTTTGCCAATTCGGTGAATCATCACTCAAAATCTTCAACCTCACAATTTGATCTCCAATTAATGACACAGGCTCATCTGACTGTCCGTAGGATGAGAAAATCATATCAAAATCTAGTTGATATTCGCCATCAGACAAGTCTATCGGTGGGGATATCAGGTAATCTTCTAATCCAATATCATCACTCATGACCATTGAAATAGCCCCTTCCTCAGTTATATTTCCGAAACCAGCAGGCTCCCAAAATTCGAAATCAGAATAAGGGTCACCTTCAAATTGATCAACCCCTTCTCTCCAACAACCGTATGGAAACTCATCAAATGTCTCTATATAATTTGGAATGACAGGCTCACACAAGGTGCGAAAGGATTCTGGCGATGACCACTCTGAGTACGCGAAGTTCTGTTCACAATAAGACTTTACATAAGCCTCATAAGTAGTATTCGGTTCTAAGTCCGTTAAAAGAATAGAAGTATTCCCTTCCACCTGCTGTGGTTCTTGATTCAAATCAGGATCAAAACCAGGTTCTCCGTAAACTACTTCCCATTCATTTGAAAAATCGCTGGAATACCATCCTAACATCGAAGAATTGAAAGAAACATCATAAGTCTCCAAATACTCCGGCTCTCCACACCAGAACTCGTATCTCACCCAAAAATAATCGATCTTGATGGAAACCGACTGATCTTGAAGTGTATGATTAACCCTAAATGCAAACTGAACATCATCGTATTGGTAGTAAGAAAGATTCTCCAAAAACAATTCACCATCTTGACTTGAGGTATAGGTGGAGTCCCATGAATTCAATGTCTCCCAAGTTTCACCATAATCATCTGTTATCATTAAAAGTAATTCAGCTCCAGGGGGAAGCGCAGTTGGGTTTCCTGAATCGTTCTCAAAAACTCTTAGGTTGAAAGCTAATTGCTGATCAGGCCCTGAAAGATCCAAATAATTCGAAACCAACCACGATGGTTCGTCACTGCCAAAGCTGAGATCTACTTTGGCTCCATCATCATTCCCGGTGACCCATGAAGAGTTCTCGTTTTCAAGCTCTCTGGGCCCTGTACTGGCTGTGCCACTGCGGAACCTTCTCCAGCACTCGAGATCATTCTCTTCGAAAAATTCCAAATACTCCGGAGTAATCGGAGAGCAGTAAGTGGTAAAATCTTCCAAATCGGTCCAATCCGAGAAATCTTCTTCTACTTCACACACGGCACGTAATCGCACTTCATATTCCGTTGAAGGTTCAAGTTCATTAAAAACATGAGTAGAATCGGACACTAGTTCCATAGAATCACCAGCATCCGAAGAATAAATGGCTACCTCCCATTGGCTTTCGATCCCGCCTGGACTCCAACTAACTTCCGCATCATGAAACGAGTATCTGTCAATTGTCATGAATTGAGGTGCTGGACATGTTTCAAGAGTTTCGAAGATTAGACTGTTTATCCAATTAGCCACTCCATCATTGCAAAATGGCTTAATGTAAACTTCATACTCCGTTTCATGCGTCAAGTCGGTCAACTCATAACTAGTAGAATCTATTGGTCCGATCAAAACACCTTCATTAAGTTCCGGATTAAAACCAGACTCACCATATTGAAGGATCCATTGACTCTCATCTCCCATCGAGCTCCATTGAACTGTTGCAGTTGAGTCCTCTAGTGTTAAAATCTGTAGTTGTTCTACCGGTAGGCAGCCAGTAAACTCTTCAACTGAGACATTATCAACAGATATAAAGTAGTCATCTCCACCAATTGCTGAGGTTAACCTAAATCCGATCCTTACGGAATTACCAGAAAACCCCGAAGGATAGAGGGTGATGGTTTCACCGTCAGAAGGTGAAGTGTAACTATCATCAAACACTTCTAAAACAGTCCACTGGTCTTGAACAATGTCCAGAAGAACTACTTGCAGGGTATCATCTGACTCCATCTGAGTTGGTTCGTTATCAGAGTCACTTGTCACTGCCAAATCAAAAGAGATGACGGTTGCTTCATCGGGCAATTCAATTATTGGCGAAATCAACCAGTCATCTTCAGGCAAACCATAGTGAGGACGGTTTACCATTGGAGTATCAAGAGGGGTATCTTCCAAGAAGAATTGTCCCCAGGAGGCAGGAAAAAGATCCATAGGGCCTTCTTCTAGTGAACCATTGTGGCCTTCATCCCAGCACGAAGGCAATCCGTCTTGAAAATTCTCAAAAAATGGCACTTGATAAGGCATACATTCTGTCTGAAAATTGTAGGGTCCTAACCAAATTGGATCATCTCCAGCATTGCAACTGACACTATAGTAAAGTGAATATTGCGAATTTGGAGTCAATCCATTCAGATTATAATAAGAGCCTTCAATTTCAGAAATAAGTTGCCCTTCCTCAGAGTAAGGGTCAAAATCACCTTCGGCATATTTCAAATTGAAGTTTTGCCAGTTAAATGGAGAAATTAGGTTTAGTTCAACCGAGCTAAAAAGCGGAGTGGACAGTGAAAGTTCGCTGCTAGCTTCGCAGTCAGTGCCCATAACAATTATATTATCAAAACCTGTTTTAGGTGGCCCATAGGCATTACTTGCAATTGCTACAAATCGAACTTTCATTGATTCAGTGGGAGCTATATAGTCATTTAGAAAATAGTTAAGGGATGTCCAGTATTCTTCGGGCCCACTCAAGCTATCAACCAATACCCAATTCTGTCCATCATCATTTGAAATTTCTATTATTGTTTGATTGTAATCCCCGAGATAGAGCCTTGTTGGCTGAACAAAGCTGAGAGAGAGTTCAAGTCCATTGCTACTGTTTCCATTGAAAGAAGGAGAAATTAATAAAGTTGTATCCGGATCATCATCACCATAGGTGTAACCTCTCTTGAACAGTGCACTCCTTGACCCGTCAAAAGGAAATTCATTGAAATCAACCACACCTTCGTAATCGATTAGACTCGAATTCCCATTCACCAATACTTCCTGCAGGCTTCCCGGTACACCGGATTCAAATCCCTCACACCAAATAACTTCGCCATAATCATTATCACAATGAGTCCCAAAGCTTAACGGCCCGACCCAATCAGTTTGCAAGGTATCTTCACAATTTGCACGAACATACACTTGATAATTTGTAGCAGGCATTAAATCATTAAGAGTTAATGCTCCAACTTCAGCTGAAATTGTAGATCCTTCCTGGCCATCAGGGTCGAAACCCTCAAGCCCAAAATTCAAAATATGAACGGTTGCTGAGTCACTCTGTTCCCAGGATATTTCAGCAGTAGAGTTAGTAATTTCAGATACACTTAAACCCGATGGATTAGGACATTCTGGACTTTCACGGATAATAAAGTCTTTGAAAAATACTCTGTTCTGGACAGTATCTTCCACGGCATCCCCATCAGTAGCCCAAAACGCAAATTGTACTAGCTCCCCAGAATAATTAGTCAAATGAATTAGGTAATGACTCCACTCCTCATAAAATGTACTGTCACTATTCCATGTCAACAAACTTGTAAAAGTCTGACCGTTATCATTTGTGATTAAAAAATGGACCTCATCATCCACCCCCAAGTCTCCCTCAATACCCAGAATGGTAGGGTTTTGTGGATCATCGCGAAAAATCCTCATATCTAAGAGCAGTTGAGATGGCAGAGAGGGCAACAAAACCGTAGGTGACATTATCCATCTATTAACGCCTTCTTCGTTGTTCAATTCAATATCTAAGGCAGAAGACTGTCCACCAAAATTTACATTTGTATCCCATCCGCCAGGGCTTAATGAGTCTGGCCCCATATCGGGAGATCCACCAGCATAGCTGAACCAGCAATTATTGTTTGCATTGTAATTATTAATCATGTTCTGAGGTAGACCGAGGCTATCACAGCTATTAGAAATCAGCATACCAGACTGATTTAACTCTACAGAACCGGTAAGCCCTGTACCTTGTGCATTCGCATTTTCGCTTCTACCTAACGACAATAACAAAATGACTACTAGTAGCTTAAACTTTGGGAAGTTGTTAAGTGGACACATAAACAATCTATTAATCAGCCACTAAAATATTCTTTTGTTAGGGTTTAGCCTCTATTTTTTGAAAAAAATAGAGTTCACAATGAGTATTTGTTTAGTATAATTTTTACTCAACAGCTTGTCACTTAAATGGGCTGCAACTCCCTGAGTGCCGGACCTGAAGCACCCAAATAAAAAAGCGGAGGCCACATTTGGTCTCCGCTTCTTTTTCATTTAGGAAATCATGAAAGTAGGTTAATTTTTTCGGGCTTAGGAGGCCCCTCAGTTTTAACCACTGTCTTTATAGTTTTCTACCCTTCACATATCGGGTAGAGCTATTCATTTTTTGTTCCTTCTTAATCTTCATCAGCAAGTAGGCTTTTCCGCTGCCAGGTGAAGTCAAATAATCTACTCCTCCGTAATTGACAGTGCCTTTGTCGTCTTTCCAGCTTTTTGCCAGCAGAATGTAACGTCCTGTCTGATCATCCGCTCCAAAGACCAGAAAACAATTTGGATCGTCTTCAAAACTTACAAAGAGTTTGTCTTCTTCCTCCTTCACCACTGTACCGGGTGTTCCTTGTTGGATTACAACCCGATCTGCTTTCTGATCGTCTTTTACGACCACAGTGCCATTTTGAGTGTAAGTCCTGACTTTGTCGGACTTTCTTTCGAGCACTACTGTCTGAGAAACATAGAACTGAACTTGCTTGAGTTTATCCTCCGGCAGATCCAACTCGTTGGATAACTGCGAGGAGAAAGGAACTCGCGTAGAACAAGACGAAAGCAAAACCAAAAGGGTTGCTCCTAAAAACCAGAATTTATTCATGAATTGGATCGTTTATTTGGGATTTTAGCAACAATTGTTCCAACCATCGAGATGGAATTGCTTCGCAGCTCAGGACACCATGAGATTGCAGCCACGAACATCAGCCTGATCGAAACGACCAAGCACCTCAAAAGAACCATCCTCGTGAAGTCGGCCCAGATCCTGAGTAGCGATAAAAGCGCAAGAATCTTCGTTGGCCAGGTCGATTACGTTTATCCCTCCTGTTTTTCCGGTGCTCGCTTGCTTAAAAGGATCGTTAACTTCTCTGATCAACACCTTCATCCACGGAGGACACTTAAACCTTCCATTTCCCTTTGAATAGGCCTGGCTCAATAGTTCCGTCATTCCGTATTCGCTGTGAATGCTGTCTACTCCAAAACCAATGGTGAGCTGCCGATGGAGCTCCTCCCGGGTGACCTCCTTCCTTCTGCCTTTCATGCCACCAGTTTCCATTATGATGGTGTTATTTAGTTTGAAACGGTGCTTTTCGATAAGATCTAGCAAAGCGAATGATACCCCGATGAGCAATACTCTTTCGCCTGCCGCATCCAAAGCCTTCAACTTCTCAGCCAATGCATCCAGGTTGTTCAGATAAAAACCACTGTCTGGCTTTTCGCTTTGCTCGATCAGTTTATCAACCATGTAAATCAAACTGCTGCCATCTCTTTCAAGGTAAGATGGCAAAAGTGCCAAAATTGTGTAGTCGGAGGGTGTACCGTAGAATCGGTGAAATCCGATTTTAAAAGATTTTTCGTAGTGACTTAGACTTTTTACAAAGTGTCTGCTTGTCCCTTCACCACTCGTCCCGCTTGATGTAAAGGTCTCCTCGGGCTTCACGGTAAAGCTTTTTATTTCTGCCGATTTAAAGAACTCAATCGGGAGAAAGGGAAAAGGCAAATCGCCAAAGTTCCCGGTCGCTTCCAGTCTTTGACTAAACTCCGCATAAACTGGGTTGTTGCTTTTCTGGTGAGAAAATATTCGGTTTGCAACTTCGTTGAATTCCTGACTGTTAGAGATATCGAAAACTGACTTGACCATAGGCTTTCCAGAGAAGGCAAAGGTATGATCTCAACGCAGAATTTTTATGATTAAATTTGTTTTATGCAAAAGGTGAAACATCTGATTATTCCATTCATTGCTATTAGCGTAATGCTTGCTTCAGTTGGTTGTGAGTCTACTGAAGACTTTCCGGACGAGCCACAGATTACTTTTAAGAGTCTGGACATTCAAGGGCCAAACAGCGCAAAACTCAAAATAAACTTCACTGACGGAGATGGCGACATCGGTTTGAGTGAAGGAGATACTTTACCACCATTTTGCCCTGAAGAATGCGACTACTACTACAACTTGCTCTGTGAATACTATGAGAAGCAAGATGGTGAATGGGTTATTTTCGATGATTTAGCAGCACCCTTCTATTATCGCGTGCCTGTTGTGGAGCCCAGTGGCCAAAACCCAACTCTGGAAGGTGAAATTCACATCGACCTCAACGCTTATTATATTACCGGAACTGGCTACGACACGTGCCGAATGAGCGTAAAGTTAATTGATCGATCGCTTAATGTCAGCAACGAAGTTTTCACGAATACCTACGTGAAGCCAAATTAGACTTCTCCAATTATTCCCTCAGAAACATTTATAATGTGGTCACCCACCTTTTCTAATTGAGAGAACAGATCGATGTAAATCATTCCGCTGTTAATTCCGTATTTCTTCTGCTCAATGTCTCTGAGGTGCTGGCTGCGAAGCTCATCTCTGAAATTATCGATTTCCCTTTCCTTCTCTTTAGCTGGTTTAATATCGACCTTTTCACTTTCCGTTTTTAGGTTTTCTACCATTATCACGAAAGCTTCATCAACGAGTTCGAACATCTTCTTCAGGTTTTCACGCTGTTCAGGTAAGAAATAAACTTTCTTCTCGTCCTTGTTTTCCAGAGTTAGGCTCATTTGATAATAGATATCTCCGATGCGCTCAAGGTCGTTGGCAATACTCAAAAGTCCACGCACTCTCACACTTGTTCTGGGCGACATTTCCCCTCGCGAAACCTGACCGAGGTAATTGGCAATTTCAACTTCCACCCTGTCGGTGATTTCTTCGTATTTCTTGATCTTTTTAAGCAGTTTCTTTTTGGTTCGACCATCTGTTTCCTCAAGAATCTGACTGACAAACTCGCTCATGCGACTCGTGATCTTACCAAACTTGGCCGCTTCCTTGTAAGCTTCCAGTAGAGATAGTTCAGGAGTCCCCATTACACCTGCTCCGATGTACTCCAAAGTAAAGATCTCATCGTCCCCTTTTGATGGGATCATTCTGATTACGACTCTGCTGATTAGCTTGGTAAACCAAAGAAGTATCAATGTGGCAAACAGATTGAATGCCGTATGGAAAAACGCAAGTTTCAGCGTGTTCGCAGCTGCCTGATCTCCACCCACAAAAATGCTGTGGACACCATCGAAAACCCACGAAATGAAGCTGACAAATTGCGGGAAAAAGAGAATAATCCAGGCGATTCCGAATAAGTTAAAAATGAGGTGAGCTCTTGCTGCTCGCTTAGCGTGGGCGTTACCGATAACTGCCGCAATGTTTGCAGTAATCGTGGTACCAACATTTTCTCCTGCTACCATGGCAGCGGCCATCTCGAGGCTTAGGTAATCTTTGAACAACAAAACAATTGTCAGTGCAATGGCCGCACTGGAGGATTGCACTACGATGGTCAAAAGCATTCCGATGAGCACAAACATTACGGTTGAGAGAAAGGTCAACTCTCCAAAATCGGCCAGGAACATACCCACTGCACTACTCAAGTCTATCACAGGGACACTTAACTTTAGAAACTCCAGCCCGATGAAAAGCACGGCAAACCCCATGAGCATCTCACCGGTGTATTTGTACCCATCTCTTTTGAAAAACAAGAGTGGTAAACCGATTGCAATGATTGGCATGGCAAACGACAGCACGGAAAAATCGCCAAACGCAAGAATGGCCATGAGCCAGATCGTAATAGTGGTGCCTATATTGGCACCCATGATTACACTGATTGCTTGTTTGAGCTTGAGAATACCCGCATTCACAAAACTCACAACCATCACTGTGATTGCCGATGACGACTGTACCAGGGCCGTAGACGCAAAACCAGCGAACATGGCAGAGAATCGGTTGGATTTCATCCCACTGAGCATTTGACGCAAGTAGGGTCCGGTGATTCTCTGAATACTCTCACTCATGATTTTCATCCCAATCACAAAGAGCCCAAGTGCACCAGCAAGTTGAAATACTTCGTAAACTCCAAAATCCATAGATAATCTATTAAGAAGACGCAAATGTAACATCGATATCCGGAATAAAACCGACTGCAGCTATGCTATCATTGCGCTTAAACAATCCTTAATGCGAGTGAAATATAATATTTACACTACCCCCTTCTGGAGCTGTTTGCATAACTTTCCATTAACATGTCGTTAATTGTTTCATAACCCCTCATAAACACTGACTTCAAGCTGCAGGATTTTCTTTGTACTCAAAGAATAAAGGAATGAGAATCGCCATTTTTACAGCTGCTTTTTTGTTTGTTGCCAATGCGCTTTTTGCCACTGGAGGAAATTCCGGAGAAAACTCTGCTGAAGAAACCACTACCATCCACGGTAAAGTAATTGACAAAACAAACGGTGATGAGCTCACAGGTGTTCAGGTGAAAATCCAGGGAACAGACCTTGTAACTTACACCGATCGCTATGGCAACTTCACTTTTGAAGATCTCTCTTGCAGCGATTGCCAGGTGCAGTTCTCTTACATCTCTTTTGAAGATCTCAAGCTTCAGGTAAGTGAGCTTTCCAATCAGGAGAAAGTGGCTCTCACCTCAAGATAATCACTCACAATTTCTATATTATCCTCTCGTGCATTCTTTGTCCACGTGACCTATGTTAACCAACCTGTTAACATTGAATTAACATTGGGATCACTTTTTACATGCTGTCTTTCAGTCACTTAAATCTTATCGACCTCTCCGGGCGAATATTTAACACGATCTTATGTTAACTTTTTCTTACCTTTGTCTTAATTGAACATTAAAGCAGAGAAAAAATGAAAAAGCTCATTTGGATTTTAGCGCTGACGATAGGGTTTACTGGATTTAGTAACGCTCAGGATCTAATTAAAAAAGACGGAGTATTCTATACACAAGAAGGAAACGAGTTTTCTGGTGTGTACAATACCTACTACGCTTCTGGTGAAACTGAAGCCACATACAATATTGAAAACGGAATTTTAGATGGCGAAGTAACCTTTTTCCACGAAAATGGCCAGGTGAAAGAAACCGGCTCCTACACAGACGGCAAAAAGGATGGCGTTTGGATGCAGTGGAGTTCCGAAGGTGTTAAGACTGCTCAGGCAGAATACATCAACGGAACGAAAGACGGAGTTTGGATCGTGTGGGACGAACAAGGAAACAAACGCTATCACATGGTTTACCAGGAAGGTGATAAAATTGATGTTTGGAAGATCTGGGACGAACAAGGTAATTTGCTGAGCGAGCGTTCCTACTAAAAATAATCGTTTGAGAGGAAATTTGGTTTCCTCATTTAGAGAAGAAAAAGGTCGGTTTTGAGTCCGACCTTTTTCGTTTTTATACCTCGCATTTCTCCCTAATTATGACATTTGGTTCGTGTTCGTTCGAACTCAATTGTTTCAGTGAAGTGGTCATCTTCGATTCCGCACCTCTTTCATTCTTTTCTTTAAAATGGGAACGTCAGCCATCGATCAAAAACTGGCAGTGTTTCTCAAAAAAGAAAAGCCGACCCTTTTCAGGATCGGCTTCACTCATCAGTCTAACTGATGCTGATTTCATAATGTCTCTTAGTCGGTGCAAATTGCTCCGAAATCCCCAAGCAACAAGAGCAAGTCGTTAGTTGAAATAAGACCTGAACTGTCGATATCAGTGGGACAGCTATTTGCATAAGGGAATTCACAACTTCCGTCATCGTCTGTCGCTTCAGGGTTGTAGTTCGTTGCCTGCTCGTAAGTACATCCGAGAATATCTCCCTGGATGATACAAGAGTCGTCATCGATATCCGCTTCCGGATCGTAGTTCTCTGCATTCTCATCCGTACATCCCAGCTTAGCCACATCAGCTTCATCTCTTGGAGTTAGCTTGTATTGACCAAACGAGAAGTAAAGTGGGGAAGTGATTTGGTACTCGTCTCCTGCCACGACCGGCTGAGCATTGTAACCCAGGTCATCAATTACTACAACCCCACTTCCATCGTCAATTGACCATTCGCCAAAACCGAGATCCTCAGATGCAACCGCACCTGTTGTTTGGAGTAGAACACCTTCCCACTGCTCCTGGCTGGAGTTTACAGTAGAGAGTATTTCAGGATCTGGCAAAGCATTGCCTGAAGAAGTCACCGAAACGCTTGAAGCATTTATCTGAGTAAGGTCGTTATCTTCAGAGACAGAACCTTCAACTGAAACGAGGTCACCCTGAGCTACACCCGTTCCATTCACCCAAATTCCAGTAAACGCACCATTTCCATCCTGAATAGTGAATCGAGATTCGTACACTCCAGTAACTACACCAGAAGTAATCACGAATTCGCCAGTGTGATCTTCACTTTGAAGCTCAACGATAGTATAAGCTGTAGCATCTGGAGCTTCCGAGTTTTGTGCTCCCGGGGTTCCGTTCGGCACAAAGCTAGCCTGCCAGTTCGCTGGATCGTTATTGTCACTGTTTGTGTCAATCAACTCAAGTGAAGGGCAATCTCCATCGGGACTGGAAGGCCATGAGCCACCACCTGAATAGGCCACTTCGTCCACAACAGCAGCGGTGAAGTCCGATAAAACAATCGTCTCGCCAGAATTGGTGAGTCCGCCACTAAACTGGAAAACCTGATAGCCATTACCTTCATACGATACTGCATTTGCAGCTACTATGATATACTCACCTGCAGCGATTGTAGCTTCGCTGAAAGTATAATCTACAGCCTCTGAAAGTGTCCATCCGGTGAGGTCTACTTCAGAATCTCCGTTGTTGTAGAGCTCGAGGAATTCAAAATCGCTATCGCTTCCGAGGTCTGCACAAGGGTTGTAGTGAATTTCGTTAATTACAATATCAGCATTAACTTCTGTGTCATTGTCAACGATTGTGAGTTCTGTTTGAGCGTTGTCTCCGAGGAACGCAGCGTTTCCACCTGCGAGGTTTTGAAGACTGAGAACAACAGTTTCGTTGTCTTCAGTATCCATGTCATCGATCAAAGAGAGCGTTACGCACTGTGGAGTATTATCTCCCGCTGGGAAAGTAAGCGACTGCGGGAAAGAAATTGGAGAACCGGCTCCGTTATCGTAGTCATCACCATTAGTAGCTGTGCTGGTGCCTTCGAGCACAACATCTACGGTGGTTGCGTTTTCTGCGTCAGCATTTTCGAGCAACACACAAATAGTCACTTCTCCAGCTCCTTCAGACTCCGTGTAAGTCGCCTGACTAAACTGAACAATCGTTTCTGAAATAGTGCAAGCACTCACTAGGTCGAGGTTTCCTGGAGTTCCTCCATCGGCAACTTCCTGCCAGTTAGAACCTGTAGTTGAGTTATCCATCCCCGGATCGATTACGTGAAGCGAGCTACCACCACCATCAGCACCGTCAGCGTCATTGTAAGTCACCTCATCGGCAACTGAAATCTGATCTGGCGCCACTAGCGAAATTGTGTTGCTCGAGTTCACCAGGTTGTTAGAGTTATTGGTATTCGCATCGATTCCGTAGTCAGGCGTGAATGGGCAATCGGGGTTGTAAGTTCCATCTCCGTCACTTCCAAGTGAAACTGTGATGCACTCTCCATCCAGGATTTCGGTTCCCGGATCGAACGTAAATTCAACCTCACCACCAACGTTTACAGTGTAGTCACCTACTGACTGAGTCGAACCTGATACGTTGCAGATTTCAATCCACTCATCGTCTGTTCCAGAAGAGTTGTACATGATTTCTGAAATCACCACATCCGGAGTTGCAAGCTGATCATTGTCCTCGATGCTAACAGTTGTTTGAGCTGGAAGTGAAAGCCCGGCATTATCTCCACCGGCTGCATTTTGCAAATTCAACACAATTGATTCCTCAGTCTCTGTCTCCGAGTCATCTTCAATTGAAATGGACAGACACTGATCGTTAGAGTCTCCTGCAGGGAAAGTCAAAGTAACAGGAAACGAAATGGCAGCATCTGATCCATCGTGAAAATCAACACCATTCACGGCAGAGCTGGATCCATCGAGATTAATTTCTACGGTAGTTGCATTGTTGGCATCAGCGTTAACAATCGTAACACAAACATCCAGTGTGCCTCCATCTTCTGACACTGAATAGTCGAATTCTGCGAAAGCGACTTCGGTAGATGTAGAGGGTGCAGCTCCAATCCAGGATCCCGGATCAAAAAGCCCGTCAGTTGTGGCCACAGCAGAAGCTGTATGATTTGTGCAACCTTCAGTTGTACCTTCGCCCCAGACATTCCAGTTGGCTTCATTCCAGGTACCACCATTTCCAGCGGTTACCGAAGCAACTCTTTCAGCTCGCCCGTTTTCGAATTCGTGGCATGTATCAGAGCCGTCTTCTCCAGGAACTCCAAAAATATCGACAACAGTTTCTGAAGGGTCGAGCAACTGAACGTTGTCATCCCCATTGCTGTCTGCAGGACCACCAGTGCCAATTGACTGATTGGCTTCAATTCCATAGCAAGACAAAAAGCTAGCGCCATCTGCAGCGATGATATAGAACCCTCCAGCAGGGATCGATCCTGTTAGAGCCACTGGAGTCTGCGGACTGGTATTAGCGTTGGTGTAGCGTTGCAAAGCCCAGCCAGACCCAAGATCAACAGCCTCGGAGCCTGCGTTGTACAATTCGACATAGCGACAACCGGCATTATCACCCGGGTCGGCAAGTTCTGTAATAAAGACCTGACTCACCGCCATTTGAGAGGACATCATCATCCCCATCAGCAAGGCAGCTGTCAGTAAGTAGATAGATTTTTTCATAATTATATTGGTTTGAAATATTAGACTTTCTCGTCATCCTCCATCGAAGAGGAAGACAAATATAACCATGAAAATAGGGGTTTTATCGACTCATCGGGACATTTAATCGAACCGTAAAGTACAATTCAAGATTTGATAATCGCTGAAGTGACCACAATTAAAAGCCAATAGCGCGATAGCAGGAGCCAATAGATTTATCAACAAAAGGCAACAGAACTGCCGCTTTTGAAAAATGAACTCCTAAAATCCAAAGAAGAAGCCGCCACGAATAGTTGGGTTGCTGTAGGGAGAATACGGGTCTCCAATTACATCGAAGAGGGCCATGATGAAAATGGAAGAATTTTGGCCAACCGGCATTCGATAACCACCACCCAAAAAGAGCACATTAACATTGCGCCTTTGTACCGAGTTCAATTCAAAAACCTCAAGGTTGACGAAGTTGTATTCCACATTTGCGAAAATGTCTTCGGTGATCAGATAGCGCCCAAAAGCACTGCCACCGTAGATAGAAGTCTCAAAAGTCCCAAACCGATCTTTGACACGGTAGTAAGTATAGATCCCGCCAACTCCTCCAATGAGCCTATCTGTAATGCGATAGCCTACCTGAGGAGAGGCTCCAATTATGGTGAAGTTTCCGAACTGAAGTTGGAGGTTCCCACCAAAAAGCCAGCGATCAGATTGAGCATTTCCTTTCTGCTCTTTCTTGTCTTTGTCCTTTTGGTCCTCTTCATCATCAACATATTGACCATGAACCTGACCAAGAAAAAAGAACACTAAAATGAATGTGAAAATTCTCATAATTGAATTCGAATCGCTGTTAGACTAGAACTTCTGCAAACATCAAAAAATTGCATTTTAAATAGCTACCTGGCAACAACAACTTTTTTGGTTCTTAGCTCACTATGGCCAGAACGAACTGTCAGAAAGTAAGTACCCGGCTTTAGGTGGAGGGCCGCAAGGTACACGGTAACCCCTCCCTGCTGATAGTTGCCATCACAAAGGACTTTCTCAACCTGGCCACGACTGTTTATCAAAGCCATCTTGAGATGACCACTTCTGCGGTTGTAGAATTCAACTCTAGACTTACTGGTAATTGGGTTTGGGTAAACCTCGAACCGACCTTCACTTTTCATCTCCGAAACACTAACAGGTGGGGTTATCCCCACAAAAATCACTTCGTTTGAGCCGGAATTCGGAATGGCCAGTGTGTCGATTTCCCAGGCCAAATCGATGTCTGCTGGATTCGACAAGCCGGGAACCACAATCACATCGGAACTTGAAAAATCCGAAGTGTACCTGGTTATCTGTTGCGGACTCCACGAAGACAGGTAAAAGTTTCCTTCCTCGTCTCTCACGATGCCATCAATATTTCCAAGACCCGTGGAAATCTCATCTACTACTGTCTCTTCGAAAGGGTCGATTACAAATACAGAAGCATTGGCTCCCCACTCAACGGCATACAACAATTCTTCATCGGGCGAATACCACAAGCCATTTGGACTACCCCAATTTCCCAGCACGTTAAGTGTCTGCCATTCAGGATTTTCCAGATTGGAGACATCCACAGCGTAAATCTCTCCCGAGCCGAAGTCGCTGATCCAAAGCATGTCTTCACCATTTGAGGCCATGCCGTTGAGAAATTGTGCACCGGCCGGTTCTTCATCAGAAATAATTGATCCGAGTTCCAAATCATAGATTTCAAGAGAGTTGTTATGGATAGCAAAAAGATGATTGTCGAAAATCTCCATACCGTAGTTGGCAGTTGGCACATTCCCCCAGTTAGTAGCCTCGCCACCTGTCTGCATCGTGGCTATGGAGTTTCCATTCGAAACAAACCACCGATGACCAACAGGGTCGAATTCCACAGATTCGATATCGATAAGCTGAGAAAATGCAGTGAATGTCTGCAAGAGGAGGATTGAGAAGACGAGTTTTGTTTTCATGGATCTGAGGTGCATTGGTTAATAGCCGCCTAAGTTAGCAAAGCTTTCAATCCCACGGATCACAAGAAAATGTGAAGCTTCAAATCCCAGGCTGTTCTCGGGCAGTGTTAATGATTATTTTTGCCAAAAATCAGGCAGCACATGAAATCTTTCTACGATAAGTCTTTTAAACTCGGAATTCTTGGAGGCGGACAACTCGGGCGAATGCTCTTGAGAGAAACCAACAACCTCGATGTGAAAACGCACATTGTAGACCCTTCCGAAAACGCTCCCTGCAATGAGCTTGCGAATAGTTTCACGGTTGGCGACTTCAACGATGCAAACACTGTTTTTGAGTTTGGAAAAGAGATGGACGTAGTCACCATCGAAATTGAAAACGTGTCTGTTGAAGGACTAGAAAGACTGAAGGCAGAAGGCGTGCAGGTATTTCCAGACCCGAAAATTCTGAGCACCATCAAAGACAAGGGAAAGCAAAAGCAATTTTACGCTGAAAACGGAATTTCTACTTCTGACTTCAGACTTGCTGAAAACCGATCTGATGCTGCCTCGAAGATTAGCGAGTATCCGGTTGTGCAGAAGCTTAGAACTGGCGGCTACGATGGACGAGGCGTCCAGGTACTCAGGTCGGAAGCCGATTTGGAGAAGGGATTTGACGAACCTTCGCTACTCGAAGATTTTGTCGATTTCGAAAAAGAAATCTCTGTCATCGTCTCCCGCAATGCAAAAGGCGAAACAAGAACTTTTCCGCTAGTAGAACTCGATTTCAACCCAGAGGCAAACCTGGTTGAATTCCTGTTTTCTCCGGCAGATGTTTCGGACAGCGTAGAGCGAAAAGCCTTTGATCTTGCAAAACAGGTCGTTGATGCCTTCGACTACGTTGGGATTTTGGCAGTAGAAATGTTTGTGACTAAAACTGGCGATGTCCTTGTGAATGAAGTCGCACCACGCCCCCACAACTCTGGCCACCACACAATCGAAGCCAATGCCACTTCGCAGTACATGCAGCACTTGCGCTCTATTCTGGGGCTGCCACTTGGTGACACTTCGATTGTTCGTCCGGCTGTGATGTACAACCTCCTGGGCGACCCCAACCACAAGGGTCCGGTGAAATACCAGGGGATCGAAGAGATCATGAGTTGGCCTGGAGTCAACGTACACATCTATGGAAAAGCTGAGACAAAACCATTCCGCAAAATGGGCCATGTAACAATCACAGCTGATACGCTGGAAGAAGCTCGCAAACTGGCCAAAAAAGTGCAGCAAACGGTGAAGGTCGTGAGTCAGTAATTAGATGCTCACAATTTTTCCACATTGCTTTTACGCGTTTTTTCAAATCGTAAATTGCATTGATTCCCGAAAAAGAAAAAAGTAAGACATGAAGCAGTACCACGACCTCCTCGAGCACATTTTAGAAAACGGAACCGAAAAAGACGACCGCACCGGAACAGGAACCATCAGCACATTTGGCTACCAAATGCGATTCGACCTTTCTGAAGGTTTTCCAGTGCTCACAACCAAGAAACTTCATCTGAGGAGCATCATTCACGAGCTGCTCTGGTTTTTGAAAGGAGATACAAACATCGCTTACCTGAAAGAAAATGGTGTGCGGATTTGGGATGAATGGGCCGATGAAAACGGTGACCTCGGACCGGTTTACGGATACCAGTGGCGGAGCTGGCCAAACCCCGATGGCACTCACACCGACCAGATCAAAAAGCTGATTGACGGAATCAAAAACAACCCAAACAGCAGAAGACACATCGTCAGTGCGTGGAATCCATCTTTTATCGATGACATGGCACTTCCACCTTGCCACTGCCTTTTTCAGTTCTACGTGAGCGAAGGAAAACTCTCTTGCCAGCTTTACCAGCGCAGTGCAGACACATTCCTGGGAGTACCTTTCAACATAGCATCGTACGCGTTGCTCACTTTCATGATTGCTCAGGTTTGTGACCTCGAACCTGGAGAATTCGTTCACACTTTTGGTGACGTTCACCTTTACAAGAACCATCTCGATCAGGCTCGCGAACAGCTCACGAGAGAGCCACGCTCACTGCCAACAATGAAAATCAACCCCGAAGTAAAAGACCTCTTCGAATTTAAATTCGAAGATTTTGAGTTGGTAGATTACGATCCGCATCCGCACATTAAAGCCGCTGTTTCTGTTTAAATCAAATCGACTCATGACCGTATCTATCATTGCTGCTGTTCCAAAAAATCGAGTTATCGGTAAAGACAACCAACTCGTGTGGGACTTGCCAAAAGACATGGCCTTTTTTAAATCAACCACCAAAGGTCACCACGTGATTATGGGGCGAAAAAACTACGAATCAATTCCAGAAAAGTACCGTCCACTTCCCGGTAGACCGAATATTGTGGTCACCCGACAGGATGATTACTCCGCTCCAGAAGCACAGGTCGTTAATTCCATTAAGGAAGGATTGGATCTGGCAAAAGAAGCTGGAGAAGAAGAAGCTTTTGTGATTGGCGGAGGCCAGATCTACGATGCAGCACTGAAAGAAAACCTGATCGATGTGATGTATCTAACTCATATCCACAGCGAGTTTGAGGGGGATACTTACTTTCCAAAATTCGATGAGTCAGATTGGGAGCGGACACTCATCATGCATCACGAAAAGGATGAGAAAAATCCTCATGACTTCGACATCTACCGCTACGTGAAATGTTCTTAACTTTGTTAGGATCAATTTTCTGAACATCTATGAAAAAGCTAACGATTTTCTTCCTGGTTTTCACCGTGCTTCTTTTCTCCTCTTGCGACAAAGAAGAAGAGACTGGTGACGTCACGCTTGTAACTGCACGCGACAACATGAAGGCAGAGACGATTTTGAACGACCTGTTCGAGATCATGACCTACTTCATCCATCAGGACGATCCTTTTTCGACAGTGCGTTATCCCTGTATTGACGAAGTTCAGTCGACTTCTGATGGCGGAACTCAAAGTTTTACGATAGACTTCGGGCCGGATAATTGCAATGATGAAGACATCCGGACCAGGAAAGGAATCATCAACTTCTCCACAACTGGAAACCTTAGTGATGCCGGGACGGTGATCACCATGACGACTGAGGATTTCATGCTCGATGACTACGAGTGGCAAGGTGAAGTTGTCATAACCAACGAAGGCGAAAATGCTGAGGGGCACATTGAATTTGAGATTGTGACTAACGGAATTACGATCATTGCACCACTCAACGATTATCAAATAGAATGGACAGCAACCCACACCCGTACCTGGGTTGACGGAATGCAATCCAACCTGGTAGAGGATGATGAGTTTCTCATTGTTGGAACAGGAACAGGCGTGGATCGCACGGACAAAAGCTTCTCTTTTATCATCAACGAGTCTCTCACTTCAAATATCATCTGCAAGTATTTCCGATCTGGTCAGATGGACGTAAATCCTTCAGGTGCTCTGACAAGAGCCATTAATTACGGAGATGGAAGTTGCGATAAAAAAGTAGTGATCAACGTCAATAATCGTGACTACAACGTGGACATTGAGTAATCTCATCAATTCTTTTAATTTGCAGCCAAAACCTGCAAATTGAATTTTTCAGACAGCTTTCTTCAGGGGCTTAGTCATATCACAGACATTGATGGGTATGACCACATGCTCTTTTTACTGGCCCTCTGTGCCGTTTACGAATGGCAGCACGTCAAGAGAGTCGCAATTTTGGTCACCGCCTTTACTATTGGTCATAGTGTCACACTCATCTTTGCCAGCCTTGATGGCACCGCCTGGCTTCCTTCCGAAATCATCGAGTTTTTGATTCCCGTGACTATCGGGCTGACCTGCATTTACAACCTTATTGCAGTTTCGAGGATAAGACGATGGACAGTAGAGAAGGAAAGTCCGGGGCCAAAATATATGCTGGCCTTGCTATTCGGATTGATCCACGGATTTGGTTTCTCCAATTACTTCCGAATGATCTCCATGGAGGGAGAGGGATACGTTGCAAATCTTTTCGGCTTTAATCTCGGAGTCGAAATCGGGCAGCTCGCCATTGTGGTTGTCATCCTCACCATCACTTTCATTTTTCTCAATGTCTTCAGAGTAAGGCAGCGCGATTGGACAGTGCTCCTCTCGGGAATTGCCCTTGGAATTACCTTCTTGCTACTCAGGGACACCTGGCCTTTCTAACGGCTCAAATTGAGTATTTTTGCCCCATGTCTCAATGGGTAAAAAGCATTTTTATTTGGCCTATCCGCTTTTATCAGGCGGCCATTTCTCCGCTTTTAGGAAGTAATTGCCGTCACCAGCCAACTTGCTCAAACTATTCGATTGAGGCAATTAAAGAATGGGGTGTACTGAAAGGCACCTGGATGGGAATGAAGAGAATTTCGAAGTGTCATCCCTGGGGTACTCAGGGCTACGATCCCGTACCGAAAAACCCAGAGAAACGACCTGAGCAAGACACGGGGAAACGGAGTGAACTCGGACAAACTGAAAAAAGAAAGTAATGTTTATAAATATCAGACCAAGACGAAATAGAAAAAACCAGGCGATCAGATCAATGGTCCAGGAAACACACTTGACTACTGATCATCTCATTTATCCTTTTTTTGTGGTGGATGGTAAAAACGTGAAGGACCCTATTCCTTCTCTGCCAGGGCTCTATCGATGGTCGGTAGACACATTACTCAAAGAAGTTGACGAGTGTGTGAATCTCGGGCTGCATCATTTTGTTTTGTTTCCTGCGGTTGACGAAAAGCACAAAGATGCTACAGGAAGTTACAGCTACGCAGAAGACAACTTTTACCTCGACATCATTCGTCAGCTGAAGGAAGCCTTTCCAGAAGTTGTTTTGATGAGTGATGTTGCACTTGATCCTTACAGCTCCGATGGTCACGATGGAATTGTGAAAAACGGAGTAATTCTCAATGACGAGACTTTGTCTGTGCTTTCAAAAATGTCCGTTGCTCAGGCACAAGCCGGAATTGACATTATTGGCCCATCAGACATGATGGATGGAAGAGTTGGGGCTATCAGAACCGCCCTCGACAGGGCCGGCTACTCCGCAACAAGCATTATGTCTTACACGGCTAAATATGCGAGTGCTTTCTACGGGCCATTTCGCGATGCGCTTGACAGTGCACCAAAGGCCGGAGACAAGAAAACCTATCAGATGAACCCGGCTAACAAGAAAGAGGCGATTCGCGAAGCACTACTCGACATGGAAGAAGGGGCTGATTACCTCATGGTGAAGCCTGCTCTCAGCTATCTGGATATCATCCACGAACTAAAAGAAGTGGCTGATGTGCCCATTACTGCTTACAATGTTAGTGGCGAATACGCGATGATAAAAGCTGCCTCAGAAAAAGGTTGGCTCGATGGAGAGGCGATAATGGTAGAAACATTGCTCAGCATGCGAAGAGCTGGAGCCGATGGCATTTTATCTTATTTCGGAAAAGAATTTGCCGAATATCAGAAACGTTCATAATGTCTTAAAAGAAGAATCAAAAATGAGATTAATCCATCTTCTATTTCTCCTTGTGATTTCGGGTGCTGCATCTTGCCAGGCTCCAAATGTTTTGATTCACGCTCAAAGCGAAGGTGGATACCTACCTTGTGAACCAACCATAGACATCCACCCTGACAATCCAAACCTCGTTGTAGCCGGATCAATCCTCGACAATGTATACCGAAGCGAAGACGGTGGACAAACCTGGTTTCACGACACTCTCACATCACCGTTTGGTGTTTATGGCGATCCGTGCGTGGTAGCCGGAGACAGTGCGAGTTTCTTTTACTTCCACCTATCGGACCCAGAGGGAAAAGGCTGGTCACACGAAAGCTTGCTGGACAGGATTGTCTGTCAAACAAGCGAAGATGGAGGCAAATCGTGGAATGAAGGTTCCTACGTAGGGCTGAATAATGGCAAGGATCAGGACAAAGAATGGGCTTGCTACGACCACAAGAATAATAGACTGATCACCACCTGG
The DNA here is from genome assembly GCF_049334165.1 of Halocola ammonii. NCBI lineage: Bacteria > Pseudomonadati > Bacteroidota > Flavobacteriia > Flavobacteriales > Halocolacceae > Halocola > Halocola ammonii. Next base: position 143,294 of record NZ_JBEGHD010000006.1, on the reverse strand, counting down.
ACGCAGTTCGACAAGTATGGAAGCGGTGCTACGGGAGACAGCACGAACATTCTTTTTTCGATGGCCGATGCCCAGGGGGAAAATTGGACTGAGCCAATTCGAATCAACCAACTAGCAGGAAACTGCCTTGACAATGATGGCACGGCCGAAGGAGCTGTACCGTCAGTTGGTCCCAATGGAGAAATCTATGTGGCCTGGGCTTTAAACGAAACCATCTACTTCGATCGCTCTATTGATGAAGGTAAAACCTGGCTCGAAAAAGACATCGAAGCCGGAGAAATCGTAGGTGGCTGGGACATGGAAATTCCTGGAATTCAAAGATGCAACGGCATGCCCGTAACTGCAACGGACTTGAGTGATGGGCCGAATCGCGGTACGATTTACATCAATTATGCAGATCAGAAGAACGGCAAAAAAGACACGGATGTTTGGATCATCAAGTCAGAAGATCAGGGAGACAGCTGGTCTGAGCCTTTGCGGGTGAACGATGATGGAAAGGGCAACCACCAGTTTTTCACCTGGATGGACGTTGATCCCGTAACTGGCAACATCTACGTGGTGTTTTACGATCGTAGAAATCACCAGGACAAAAAAACCGATGTTTACCTGGCGATTTCCAAAGATGGAGGCGAGACTTTTGAAAACAGGAAAATCAGTGAATCTCCTTTCACTCCAGAGGAAAGCGTGTTTTTCGGTGATTACAACAACATCTCAGCTTTCAATGGCATAGTCCGCCCTATATGGACGCGCTATGAAAATGGAGTGATGAGCATTTGGACAGCCTTGATCAAGGACTAAGCCGTTCGAATTTTCTCAGCAATTTCTGCGAGCTCTTCGTCTGAAAGATTCATTTTTTCACGCTGAAAGTTGATGTCACCTACGCTTTGAAGAGGAATGAGGTGAACGTGTGCATGAGGCACCTCCAGTCCAATAATGGCAACGCCAATACGCTTGCACGGTATTGCTTTCTCTATTTTTGCCGCCACCTTTTTAGCAAAGATGTTGATCCCAGACAGGAGATCATTGTCTAAGTCGAAAAAATAATTGACCTCTTTTTTTGGAATAACGAGGGTGTGTCCTTTGGCAAGAGGTGAAATATCCAGAAAGGCGAGGAATTTCTCATCTTCAGCGATTTTGTGTGCCGGGATGTCCCCATTGATTATTTTGGTGAAAAGTGACGCCATTATCTCGTGATTTCCAGTATTTCAAATTTCACAGTCCCTGCAGGAATTTCAACTTCTGCAATGTCGCCAACCTCTTTACCTACTAACCCTTTTCCAATTGGCGAATCTATCGAGATTTTTTTCTCTGCAAGGTTTGCTTCGTTCTCAGCAACAAGCTTATAAGTCATTACTGAGTTATTGTTCAGATTCTTGATCTTCACAGTACAAAGAATGTAAACTTTTGAATCATCAATTTGAGATTCGTCTACAATCCGCGCATTGGCTATCACGCCTTCCAGTTTGGATATTTTGGCCTCTAGTATCCCCTGAGCCTCCTTGGCAGCGTCATACTCGGCATTTTCGGATAGATCGCCCTTATCTCGTGCCTCAGCTATTTGCTGCGAAATTTTCGGGCGCTCTACGCTCTTCATATGGTTGAGCTCATCCTTGAGCTTCTTAAGTCCTTCTTCTGTGTAGTAAGCTACTTGCTGTGACATAACGTTTCGATTGATATTAGACACATAGACATAAAAACGAGAAAACCCTCGCATGAAGGGCTTTCTCGTTCCTTAAACAAATTTAGTAAAAAGTAGATCTTTTACAAGTCGATGTGCAGTCCTATGTTATGAACACCGCTGAACAAGAATGTCGTTTGGTATGAGTAATCGATTCCAATAATCGTTTCGTTTTCACCGGCTGGAAACTGTGCTGTGAATCCGGCAGATGGACCAGTGAACACAGTCATTCTTGCTTCTTCGTCTGTCAATTCATCCTCCCACTGGTAACCAGCTCTGGCAATGAAGATATCGTTAAACGAGTACTCTGCTCCAATAGCGAACTGATCTCGCGTAAACGAATTCGAAGTAAACATCCCTGTCGCAGTAATGCGATTTTTCTCATCCAGGTTGAAATCATATCCAAACCCAATGTTTACAAGTGAAGGCAGCTCGTAAAGCGCTGACCTTTGTTCCACTGTCAAAACGCTTCCGTTGTTGATTTCTCCTGTGACAGCCAAACCATCACCAGAGTAGCTCATAGATGGACCTACGTTTTTGAGAGCGATACCAAAGTGTACCTGATCCTGTTCACCAGTTACGTACTGGATACCTGCATCAAAAGCAACACCTTGAGCTCTAACGTTGGAGATGGACTCGGACAACATCTTCACGGTAATTCCACCGTAAATACTGTTGGAGAACTCTTTGGCGTAAGAGAGACCGATAATAGTATTTGCCGGTGCGAAAGTACCAATCCCGCCTTCGGGTAGATCCTCAGTAGTGATCATGATGTCACCGAAGCCCATGTTTGAAACTGTTAATCCCAAAACACTAGACTCCCCGACTCTCTGACCCAAACCAAAACTATTGATTTGGATATCGGAACCTACCAGGTATTGTGAGTTTGTGAATAGCAACTCTGTTTTCTCGAGGAATGCCAATCCGGCAATATTCAAGTGAGAAGACTCAATTCCAGTAATCGTGGCCATGTTCGCATTGGAAAGGCCTGAACTTCTGGCCCAGGGGTTGATCAGCAACTGCTGAGCACCGGACGAACCTGCACGGTCTGGGTTTCCCGCTTGAATGGCCGTACTAACACTCAAAAGAAGTGTCAGAAAGCAAAGTTGAATTGATGAACGTAATTTCATAATAATTCTCTTTCAATAATTGATTCTAGTCAGTGACTGGTTTAGAAGTTTTCGAGATCGACTGGGCGCATTGCACCGAACCATTTCAATACAGCTTCTCCAACATCCGGAACTTCCACGTGAATGATATATACACCCGATGCAATCGGAATATTTCTGTGGTTTTTCAAGTCCCATTCAATGTATGTTAGAGGGTCAGCTTTCTTGTACTGACGTACCAGCGTACCACCTACTGTAAATATCGAGACTGTACATTCTTCTGGTAGATTCACAATCTTCACACGGTTGTCCAAACGGTTGTTCTCGTAAGCTGAGAAAGCGTAATATGGATTTGGCACAACGTTGATGCAGTCTAATACTTCGTTCTCTAGTGTGGCCGAGCTTTGTAGCTGCGGAGCCTCATTTCTCGTATTGAATGTGTAGAGCGGATTCCAGAAATTCTCAGCACCAGTCAGGTCTTCCTCATCCAACTGAGTAGGAGAATACTTTCTGTAAGGAACCGCTACTCTCAATCTCACGAGTACTTCGCTTGGAATAAGTCCATCCTCAGGAGCAAGCAATTCTGCATCTTCAGCAAGAAGTGATGAACCAACCCAAGTACAAGACTCCCACACATTTCTAAGTGCAAGAATTCCACCGTCTTCTTCAAGGTTTTCATATAGATAAGCACCCTGATCATACTCTGGCATTTTGCCATCATTGTCTTTATAATCCGCCATGTTGCGGTAGACGTAGATCCAGTGCTGTCCACCAGCGTAGATTTCACCGAGTTGGCTTCCAAGTCGTGAAGTAGGGTTCCACAACATGTCACGTCCGTTCTCACTTCCGTACCATGAGTCCTCACCGAAAGCCATGTTCAATCTTTCACCTGTGTTCAGGTCTACTGCATAACCCGGGAACCATCCCATTCCGATATCTCCAGTGAGATTAGCTTCAGATGCATTACCACCCTCAGCCACTGTCAAACCATTCTTGTCAACAGAAGGGTGTCTACGAAGACCCATTTTGCGACCTTCACCGTCACCAAGAACATCCTGCATCAAGTCTTCATCTACTTGCATCTCCAGTACTGGACATCTCGTCCACTTTGATTTATCTGGAGTCATAACAACATTCACGTTATTCAGAATTCTAAACCCATCTGTGAATTGTGTACCCGCAATGTTCGGCATTGTAGGCGCCATATTCAGTGTGAAGTTTTGACCGTCCACAGAGGCTGCCGCAAGAGCATAAGGCCCCCAGGTTCCTCCAAGAATATTTTCATACAATTCATCTGGATCTCTCAAGATTCCAGATCTATCATCAAAAGCGGCTTCCTCTGGTGGAGCTGTACTCTCACTTTCAAGTGTTCCTGAGCGAATCCAGTTCAAAGGAGTCAAACCATCCTGATCAGGAATACCATTGTACCAAACATTATTAGGGTCTGCAACGAGAACAGATGATTCAAGTGGCACAAGAATGTCATTTGACAATGGCTCAAGTGCATCGCTTGGAGTATACTCCATTGTGTATTGTTTCCATGTTACACTCAATCCCCAGTCAAGAATAAGTTCTTCGTTGAGGACATGGATACTCTGTGTCGACTCAAACCTCCATTCTGATGTGTCATCCGGTGTGGCTTGCTTCTGAGTCAGGTTATCCAGTTCCCAGAAAACAGTGTCTGACTCAAGGTCTGCGTTATTAGGAGCAAGTCTCAATTCGAAATCCGCAGAAATCAATCTAACAGGGTCGGCAACGAAAACATTAACCGGGCCACCATTACCCATATACTCAACAGTTTCTGTTCTGTTCTCTTCGAGTATTCTCTCTTCCATTGCAAAGTCAATGTTGAGAACGTTTCTGCCGTTACCTGTTCCTTCGATTTGCGTAAGACGAACACCATCACCGTAGCCTGAGTTTAAAACTGTTCCACCAGCTTCCGGGCTCACTTTGTGTGGTATTCCAGTGTAAACCCGGATTCCACCCACAGCAGCCTTTCTGGATTCCAGGTATTCTGTATCCTGACCGGTATTTTGATCGGGCATGAATTCTTCATACTGGTTGGCACCATAGGCCATCACAATAAAGTGATAAGCAGTGTGGTTCACGAGCCCAGAACTTCCTTGTGAGAACTGGTCTGTAGTAACTCTGAAAGAGTGTTGAATACCTTCGTTGTTAGCATCTACCATCAACTGAGGCACAGCAGCATTAATATCTGGATCAAACGTGTAGTTCACGAGATCTCCGACCATGTCCTCTTTATCTACCTGATAAATAAGACGTGCTCTTGAATTGTCTCCAAGCTCGTCAGCAGTAACATTTTCGTCTGCCACCTGATAAACTTTGTATCCCTGGAAAGTATATGATCTCTCAAGTTCTGTCAAAGGTTCACCTTCAGAATCGATCGGGCTAATACTTGGGTCGAACTGAACGTAGTTCTCGCGGTAGTTATTCGACACTGGGTTTTCATTGCTGATGTAAAGCACCAGTTCATTTTCCATTTCCTGGATCTGAACATCTGGAGCATCTGGTCCAGAAATAAGGTCGAAGCAGTTATCAAAAAGTGCCTGAGCTTTGTCATCAGCAGCTTTAAGGAGGTCTACTGAAGCAGTGTTCGAACCACTGTTAGCTTTAGCCCAAACCACACCAACTGTAATGTTATTGTAGTCACCTGGTTCAAGAGTAAAAGGACCTGCAGACTGCAAAAATCTTCTATCTCCAGGAGGATTTCCTTCACTTTCTTCTGACCAGGGATCTTGTGGGTTTCCACCTGTTCCCCATCCAATTTCATCTGTGTCTCCAGGGAACATGTAATCAGCTCTAATTGATCCACTAGTTCCATCTCCACCGTAAGTCATAACATCGTTATTCTTCCAACGCCCTGTCATGTAGTTGTAGTGGTGCAGTGCAGTTGATGGGTCACCGTTTACGGGGTTACCACCAATATTGTAGTAAACGAACTTTCTCATACCGAAACGCTCATTATCTACGATAGAATCACCGTATCCAATACCAATACCATTGTAAGGAATACCATCTTCTTCAATGGCTACCTGATAATTTTCAATGAGTGGGTTATCTACACCATCTTCATCCTGGTAAGGTCCTTCAAAGAAATCGACACCAACCGCAGGAGGAGTTCCTGAGTAAGTTTGCTGATCGGATGGTCCATCATCGTTGTCACCATTGTAGGCAAATCCAAGTCCACGCTGAACATCACACCCAACGAAATCATCTTCACTACCTCCAACGTCAGGGTCAACCCACTGACAGAAATAAGTATCGTTCAATGTTTGAGTACCCTGGTTGATCACAACATAGTTGTAAAACGTCATGTTGTTGATCTCATCGTTAGTTGCAAAAGCAAAAGCCTGGGCACGTATCTCCATACCGATAGGTTGTCCCTGAGACTCGGTGTGGATGTTACCTTTATCATTGAAAATCCAGTAGTAGTTTCTGTCACCAAAAAGAGGTACTACATCTTCTCTTCTTCTATTTGCACAGTCAATTTCTGAGAACAAGTCATAATACGGATAGTCACCATCAGTAGGATTGTAGAATCCATCTTCATTATAGTCATAGAATGGTGCCAGGTAGTAATCCTGTCCGACATCTGTGTCACCGTGAGCTGGCCATTCGTCAAAAATAGAAGGCTGCACATAGCCGGCTAGTCCCTGAGATTCCAGGTCACATTCAGGATCATTGAGGCAATCGTAATACTGGCGGTGCTGCTCAGCCATTTGACGAGTTGTTGGATAGAACTCGTCATAAGCAGTACAAGTTTCAGCATCAATTTCAGCGGTGTTCGCTGTGAGCGGCCCCGGCCAAAAATCGTTACCGCTAGTTCTAAATGTAACAGCGGCCAGCTTCAGCTGCTGGTCAGGCGAGTATCCACCCATCCATAAAGCTCCAGCATAAATACTGTGAATTCCTTCTCCTCGTGGAACCTCGTAAGAAGCACGACCTGTAGAGCGGTCCTGCCACATTGATCCACCTTGTTCGATGAATGCTCGCACATTATTAAACTCCAGGAATCTCGAAGCTTCAGCTGGAGCACATCCAGCCGCACGAGTTTGGTTCACTTGCTGATTTTCTGATGAACCATCACCTCCCTTGTGTTCGTATTTGTATGCATAGGAAGAACTGCCTGCAAAAAGGAGGCCTCCCACTACTAGCATAATTCTATTTAAAGCTGTCATAATACTTTGTTGTTTTTGGGACAGATTCGATCTGCAAATTCTTAAAAGTCTAGTTTAACACCTAAGCGGATCGTACGCGGAGCACCATAGTTGAATGGGTCATTTGCGTACATAGAGTAGTAATTTCTGTAAGCAGACGATGAGTTTTGAGTTTCGATGAACTGCTGGAATTGTGCAGCAGACAGGTAACCGTCATCATCCGCAACACCCGTAAAGCGATACACGTCAAGAATGTTTCTTGTGTTAAACAAGTTTGTAATCCAGAGATATACATTCAGGTTAGCAGTCTTGGCTTTCTCTCCATCTTCATCTTTTCCAAATTGGAGAGTGAAGTTTCTGTCGATCTGAAGATCGACCTGGAATTGCCATGGTAAACGCGAACCGTTTATTTGTCCTTCTGTAGTAGCCGAACCTTGTACTCCATCAACCGCAAAAGGAGTTGCTGATGATGTGTAAGGTGTACCACTTCCGAGGTTCGCAATCATATTCGCACCAGTATTGGCGAAAACTTGCTTTCCAAACCAAACAGGTCCGTTGTAATCTTTTCCTTCACCGTAGCGGTAATCAATAGTAGCGTTGATTCTGTGACGCTGGTCGTAGTTGAATGGGAAAGTACTTCTCAAGTTTGGAAGACCCGCGTTGATAAGACGAAGGGCAGTTTGGTTTGTAGATCCAGTACCATCAGCAAACTGAAGCGTGTAAGATCCACGGATCGAAACATTTCCTGTTCTTCTCAAATCGTAGCTAACTGTAAGACCTTTTACAGTACCGAAATCCAGGTTACTGAACGTTCTGTAGTTACGAGGATAAGCTCCAATAAAGCTTCTCACCTGAATCATATCTTTCAGATCGCGGTAGAAGGCAGAGATTTTAAGTGATGACGTTCTTGTCAAAACCTGCTGGAAACCAAGCTCGTAATCAACAGTTCTCGTAGGGCGAAGATCCGGGTTATTCATCAACACGTTTCTCGACTCAATGAAAAGGTAGTCGATCGGGTTAAACTGGATGTTACTTGTAGGTCGCTGAGTAAGGATGTCGTAGTGTGCGAAGAATACTGCCTCATCAGAAATAGGGAATGAGAAAGCAATACGTGGCATCACATTTACCTGAGGAGTGTAATCTTCGAAAGCATCTTCTGTCAATTCATCCGGGTCACCATTCAACAGTGGTGCTGGTTGACCGCTAGTAGAAGCAAGTGACACGAGAGGGTCATCTACGATTGTACCGCTGGCATTGTACCAGGTGTTTCCGGTTCTGTATCCAACAATCGAAGAAGGATCACCAACATCATCAACATATACAACGTAATCGTCACCAATATTTCCTGGGTGTGTTACAGATTGGCCACCAACGCTGGTTACTTCACCTGCAGTAATGGCATCCCCAACTACGTATGGATCTTTTAACACAGGCTGGTTAGCATCGAATCGGTCAACACGCACACCTACGTTAAAGATGATATCATCAAAAGAGAACTTGTCCATCGCGTAACCAGCGATATAAACTGGTTCGTATGCTGCAATCGGACGAGTAAGTTCACCTCTTTCATTCGTTTCATTGAAGAAATCGTCAATTGTAGGACGAGCTCCTGTTTGCAATTCTCCGTATGCATCATAACCGTAGTAAGATACAAGGTTGTTACCCTGGTTCAGCAATTCATCTGGAGAAAACATATCGAGTGAAAGAACTTCTGGATCAATCGCATCAAAGTCGATGAAATCGTTTCCGTTTGGATCAAGTCCAAGTTCCTGACGCAGTCTGTAATCAAACTGGAACTGTCCTTCACCAATCAAACGATCGTAAACGATGTAGTCAAAATTACCTTGGTTATACGTGTTCGCAATACTTGAAGTATCCAACTCAGCAATGTGAGAGTTCACATACTGTCTACCAATAGTCCAAAGACCTACCGGTGAAATTGCGAAGAAGTTATCTCTTCGTTGCTCATACTCAAATCCAATTTGAACAGCGTGGTCTCCAATATCGGCAGAACCTGCAGCCGTAACACGGAACTGACTGTTGTTGCTCAAAGAGTAGCGGTTACCCTGAGTACCTGGGTAAGTCCACAGGTTATAAATTTCTGAAGGGTCATCACCATTTCTAAGAGCGTTACCATTTTGAACTCGGTCAATATTGGAGTAAGGCCCGAGATTATCCGGATCGTATGGATCTGGGTCGTAAAGTCCGAAGTACTGCTCGTTAATTGCAGCCAAATTCGGATTGTAAGGAGAAGGTGCATATGTCACCAATGTATCCTCGAAACCATCGTGGATAAATGCGTTTTGCTCTGGGTCAAAAGTGAAAGAGTTTCTAGAGTATGTGTCGAAGTACCCAACGTGACCGTACTTAAAGTAGTCGTCTCCGTGAGTTTCATCCTCGAAACGTTGGTAGTTCTTTGAGTAATCAATCATCAATGTGTAATACACATTTTTGAGAAGGTTGTCATCATCTACATTCTCATTTTCCTCATCGAGGAAACGCTGAGAAAACTTACCAAACACCCTCCAGTCGCGACTAGTCAACTTAAGGTTGTTTTCCCAGTTCATCAACATATTGTCATAACGGGTGCTCGCAAACTCAGGAGTAGAAACACCGAAATCTCCGGAACCACCAAACGTGAGGTTGATAGTTGGCGTGGTCGTTACATCAATTTTACCAGAGATAGTACCGCTTCTTTGACCGGCATTCAAACGAGTAGGAACACGCTCGAAGGCATCAGCCTGTAGGAAGTCGGTATTGTAAAGAGCTCCTTGCTGACCATCCTGAGTCTGGAATCTTCTCAATGGGTTGGCGAGAATATCTGCTTTAGCTTCATCAGTAATTCTCCAAACGCCATCGTAAGTTGGGCGAGGATCAACTTCACTCGTGTAGTTACCAGAAACGAAGAAACCGAGAAGCGGCTCCGTTTTGTTTCCTTCTTCATCTTTCTTAAATGCAATTGGACCACTGAGGAAACCTTCAAAAAGGTTATAGCCAAAGCGATCTAATCCGTAGGCTGTCTCACCAGATTTAAAACCAGAAGTAACGAATTCCACACCACCGAAGTAAGTAGAAGACGCACCACGCGTTGTAATACTAATGATACCACCAGTTGCATCACCATAGTTGGCAGGAACACCACCAGTGATTACAGAAATTTCTTCAATTGCCGATTTTGGAAGATTAGTTGAACCACGAACCTTGATACCATCTATATAATAGTAGGTATTATCTGAACGAGCACCTCGGATCGAAATTCCACCACCCGTTCCGGCTGTATTCACACCACCAACGGTTGTGGCAATTGCCTGAGCAGAACGTCCAGGCATTTTTTGGATACTCTCACGAGTAACGGTTCCACCCGATGCACCACCATCTTTATCGATCAATGGTACATTAAAATCAATCACCTCTGCCGCTTCGAGCTGAACACCTGCGCTCAGCTTAGCATCGAGGAATGTGATTTTATTGGAATTTACTTTAACACCTGTAACTTTTTTGGACTGATATCCGACATATGAAAACTGAACGTCATACGTTCCGGGATCTACAGGCTTGATGTTATACTTCCCATCGAAGTCAGTGTTTCCACCACTATATTGGCTTCCACCTTTGAGCACAATCACGTTCACAAAAGGAAGCGGCTCGCCAGTTTCGGCATCGGTCACTGTTCCTTCAAGTGAACCGGAGTTGGTCTGTGAAAAGCCCAGCCCAACAGAAAATACAGTTAGAAAAAGGGCAATGTAAAACTTTCGATACATACAGCACGGTTTATGGTTAGACTATCTATTTCTCAACAAACGGGGGTAAATATAGAAATAAATAGTTCAGTTATCAAAACGCCAATTTCGCTTGTCTTGCAAGCCTTTCGTAAGACTTTCAGATTTAGAAAAATCGGTGTTACCTGAGCCATTTATAATTTTTTGGCTCTTTACCCACAATCAAAGATAGATGATTGATACCGTGCCCAAAAAGAATTCGCACGCACAAGATTTCAAAAGTATACAAGTCTACTTTTGAGTGTCGCACGGGGTGTGCCGGGACGGCTAAAATTTTCTTTTTCGGAACCAGCGTTTCCAGAATGGAAGTCGCTTGCCGGAGGAATATCTCTCCGATTTTTTGCGCGTTCGCTTCATTCGCTTGCGCGTTTTCTTGTCCTGAATTTTTTTCTGACGCTCTCGTTTCATTTGAAGCTCTTCCATTTGCTTTTGCTTGCGAGCTTCCTTCATTTCTTTTTGCTCTTTCATTTGCTCTTTGGCCGTCTTCCCTTTTTCACGCTGAGCTGTGGCCGCGTTAGAGAAACTCAAAAAGAGTACTAAAACTGAAACGATTGTGATCAAAAACTTCTTCATAAACTGACTTACTCTTTATCTCCTTTTCTAAAAGTAAAGAAATACTTGGTGATATTCATAATGTTGCTCTCCAGCTCTCTGTGGATGGTCGAGTGCAACAGCATCCTCTCATCGTAAATGAGCTCTGTTCGGTACTTCTTCTTCCCATTCTCAAAATGATCGATAAACAGGAGGTTGCCCATTTCACCGTAAACGAATTTCTTTTCGCTGGTGTTACCTCCCGGAGAATGCTCTTCCTTAATGGACGATATCCAGCCGTTATTATTGTATGAATAGACAGAGCGGATTTTTTGTCCCGACACAGTGTATTCCAACGTTTCTGACAGCAAGTAGCCATTGCTGTTCTTTACTGTCTTTACTTTTTTATACGGAAGCCCGTGATTATTCAGCGTGATCCTGACGGTGACTGTATCGATAATTTCTTTGTATTCGAACTGCTCCTTATTAATAAGGTATTCCTCTCTGGGTTCGAACCTGGCTCGAGTTGTCGACTTATTCGAATATCTGTAATAGCGTTTTTCCTCTAATCTTTCTTCCTCGCCATACTCATTTCGCTCCGCATAGAAGCCACGCTTGTCGGATTCCACCTTCTCGACAACATTGCCATGACTATTGTAGTCCCACAAGATGTGGAGGGTATCCAAAGAGCCGAACATTTTTCTGACCTTGTAGAGTTTCTTCAATTTTCCTTCTTCTCCAAAAACATACTCTTCACCTCCGGGCAGCTTTTTCATGGTCTCGCCATTGCGCTTTATCCAAGACTCTCCTCTGACACTTTCAATGTTGTTGTTTTCGATAAACTCTTCTGAGAAAAACATTTCGTCTTCGAAAGCTCGGCCAGTGCGATTATCGATTAGCTGACTCTGCGCTGAGGTTGTGATCAACACATTCAGCAATAGGATCAAAGTGAATTTTCTCTTCATCGATTCATTTCTTCCAGGGCATCCTCTACTGAAGACACAGGTGACTTGCAGGTTTTGTCCACACAAACGTAGATGGTGTCTTCATCTGGCTTGTGTTTGCCTTTTAATAGTCGCAAATCAGTCGAACGGTCTGCAAACAAAAGTATTTTTCCAGGGAGAAAAAGACTGTTGAGTTTCTCGAGGTTTTTAGCAGAATTCGGCCCCGAAACAACAACTTCGAAAAAAGGATTGGCAAACCACTGTAAAAGTTGCGCCCAATTTGAGAATGCAGAACCGTGGCGCATCACCGGAACTGTGTTGGAGAGCATTTGTCGACTCTTCACGATGTATTTTTCATCACTGAAGAAATGCCCGAGTCTGAAGAAAGATTTCGCCAAAGACGAGTTTGTAGCAGGAATCACGTTGTCCATGACTTCCTGCTTTTTGGCGAACAGCAGTTCAGACTGGTCGGCACTGAACCAAAACATTCCGTTCTCACCTTCAAATTTTTCGATAGTCATTTCTGCCAGACTTTTTGCCCTTTGTAACCAGTCTCCATCAAAGGCGATTTCATAAAGATCCAAAAAGGCCTCGATGGTGAAAGCGTAATCTTCGAGTGATCCGGGAATCGACTTATCCTTCGATTTGAAGCTTCTTACCAATTCGCCATCCACAAAACGACTACTCCAAATCTGCTCAGCTGCCCGAACTGCTTTTTCCCTGTAGTTGGATTTTGGAAACGCCTTAGCGGCAGCCACAAGCCCGGATATCATCATTGCATTCCAGGAAGTGAGCATTTTGTCATCGAGGCCCGGTCGAATTCTCTTCGCCCGTTCCTGAAGCAAGGTCTTTTTTATCCGGTCAACTTTTTCATAAAGCTTGTCTGGAGTGATATTCTTCTTTTCGGCAAAATCCACATCAGAAACAGACCTTAATAATATGTACACATCATTTTCCCAATAGCCTCTGGCGTCCACGCCAAAGTAATCTCTAACAAAAGGAAAATCTTCTTCAAGAATCTCCTCGAGCTCCTGTTTCTTCCAGGTGTAAAACTTCCCCTCGACTCCTTCACTGTCGGCATCGAGACCGCTATAAAAGAGACCACTCTCATCGGTCATTTCTCTTTCGATGAAGTCGAGCGTTTCTTTCACAACTCTCCCGTACTCTCTCTCACCTGTAAGCTGAAAAGCACTGCTGTAGAGGGATACTAGCTGCGCGTTGTCGTAGAGCATCTTTTCAAAGTGCGGCACTTTCCATTCAGGGTCCACGCTATAGCGGGCAAAGCCTCCACCCACCTGATCGTAAATTCCTCCGCGGCACATCTCGTTGAGCGTGGTTTTTACGTAATTCAACACCTGCTCTTCGTCCTGATAAAAAGAGTAATCCAACAGAAACTGATAGTTATTGGGCATGGGAAATTTTGGCGCCCGATTGGGTCCGCCTTTTTGCCGATCCCACGAATTCGACCAGTTCAAAACCAGCGATCTCAACTGACCGTTTTCAAACGGACTTTCTTCTTCTGATTTCTCAACAAGATCTACCTGGGCCACTCCCCGCTGAAGTTTCTCAGCATACTTTTCCATTTTCTCAAGATCCTCGGTTTTGAGTTTTACAAGCGCGTCCATCACGTGCATCCACTGCTCCTTTGGAAAATAGGTCCCTCCGTAAACGGGCCGCCCATCGGGAAGTGCAAAACAATTGAGTGGCCAGCCGCCCGACTGGGTCATGAGCTGCACGGCCGACATGTAAACCTGATCGACTTCTGGGTGCTCTTCGCGATCGACTTTTACGCATACAAAATGCTCGTTCATGACTTTGGCGGCTTCTTCATCTTCGAATGTTTCGCGCTCCATCACATGACACCAGTGGCAAGCGCTGTAACCGATACTTACCAGCACGAGTTTGTTTTCATTCTTAGCTTGTTCAAAAGCATCTTCGCCCCAGGGCATCCAGTCAACAGGGTTGTGCGCATGTTGCAAAAGGTAGGGACTGCTCTCTTCTGCCAGTGCATTTGTGTATTTCTTGTTTTCACTCATATCTGTGCGAAGTTAGTCGGTCAGCCACAAGCACAAAAGACAGGTCCTAAAAATGTTTGAACTGAAGTGGGATAATTTTTTGCAATCGCTAACTTGCAACCTCCAAAACAAGTGTTAACCATGAAGAGAGACAACGCGATTTTCGACCTGATAGAAAAAGAAAAGATTCGACAAAAAGAAGGCATTGAACTCATTGCCTCAGAAAATTTTGTGAGCCAGCAGGTGCTGGACGCAATGGGATCGGAACTCACCAATAAGTATGCAGAAGGACTTCCGTTCAAACGCTACTACGGTGGTTGCGAAGTGGTAGACCAGGTGGAGCAATTGTGTATAGACCGGGTGAAAGAACTCTTCGGTGCAGAATGGGCCAATGTGCAACCGCACTCTGGAGCCAACGCCAACTCGGCCGTGATGCTTGCGGTGCTCAAGCCGGGGGACAAAATTCTCGGGTTTGACCTTTCTCATGGTGGTCACCTCACTCATGGTTCTCCAGTAAACTACTCCGGTAAACTTTATCAACCTGCTTTTTATGGAGTCGAAGAAGAAACCGGAAAAATCGACATGGATAAAGTCGCTGTAAAGGCAAGAGAAGAAAAGCCAAAGATGATCATTTGCGGAGCATCTGCTTATTCCAGAGACTGGGACTACAAGCGTTTCCGGGAAATTGCGGATGAAGTGGGCGCCATCTTGCTGGCGGATATCAGTCACCCAGCGGGGCTAATCGCTACGGGCTTGCTCAAAGACCCTTTAAAACATTGCCACGTGGTGACCTCCACTACCCACAAAACCCTTCGTGGACCGCGAGGCGGAATCATCATGATGGGTGAAGATTTCGAAAATCCATGGGGCATTAAAACTCCAAAAGGGGCTGTCCGCAAAATGTCTTCGCTTCTCGATAGCGGGGTTTTTCCGGGAATGCAAGGCGGGCCGCTCGAGCACGTAATTGCAGCTAAGGCCGTGGCTTTCGGAGAAGCTCTCTCTCCGCAATTTAAGGTTTATCAGGAACAAGTGATCGCAAACGCCAAGGTGATGGCAGAAGAGTTCGTAAAACGCGGCTACAAGGTCATCTCCGGAGGCACCGACAATCACTCAATGCTCATCGATCTCCGCTCAAAAGACCTGACCGGCAAAGCTGCCGAAGCGGCCCTCGGAAAAGCCGACATCACGGTCAACAAAAACATGGTTCCATTTGACGATAAGTCTCCTTTTGTAACTTCTGGAATGCGCCTGGGAACTCCGGCCATTACTACTCGCGGAGTGAAAGAAGATACCATTCGAGAAATTGTGAGAATGATGGATGATGTGCTGAGCGATCATGAAAATGAGTCGCGCATTGCAGAGATTAAAAAAGAGGTGAAAGAGTTGATGTCTCCGATGCCGCTCTTTGCCTGGTAAAGTCTAAGGATCACTCCTCTTTTCTTGCTGCAGAATCTTCGATGGTCACTTCGGGAGTTTTCCGAAAAATGTCCGATCGGTTCACCGGCCTTGCCTGAGCATTCCATACGAATCCTTCGAGCGTGAGGTCATCTGGTGCGATTTTGGAATTTGGATAGAATCCTCCTGAGGGCTGTTCAATCCAGGTTACTTTCTTGATCTCGTTGCTGTCGACAAGAATGCGGATTTCGCTGCAGTCCTGGCGAAACATCCCGAGTAGTTCTTTTTGTTCAGTTTCTTTCTCCTCCTCTATTGGAAAGTAAAGTGTTTGTCCGTTACCCACCACAAGCATTTCGTACAGCTCGTTGTTTCGAAAAAATCCCGTAATCGACCGACCCTTAATTTGATTGTAGCGTTGGGGAAGTGCTTCCGAGATGATCAATCCAGCCTGGTCGACAAACATTTGATCGACATCTCCGTCTTTCATTTTCAGATCAATTCGCTTACCACTAATCTGATTGTCCGAAGACCAAATCATCGGCTTGTCGTACATCACCAAAAGTGAGTCGGCTTCGGAGTAGCTCAGTGAATCGCATTTTCCCTGCAAATCGGGTTTGTAAAAACGAACTCCGTGATATGCCAAAATGATGTTCTTCTTCAGTGAATCGCGGTAGGAAAAAAGCGTGTCGGCATGCAGAAAAAGAGAGTCTTTCTCAAATGCCTGAACCAGTTGCGCCCTGTCGGTGACTAACGCTTCATCGTTCTCTTCATCGTATTTCCCGTAGTTACCAAGGATCAAAAAGTTGTTGGTCGTGTCGCGGATCGAAACATTCTCAAAGACCTCTCCGAATCCTGTGCTTCCGTTGTAAAAAATGCTGTCACCTTTAAGAATGTTGGTCTCAGAATGGATTCTCGCATTTTCGTTGAACTGGCAAACTTCGGTTTTGGTGTCGTACCAGCCGTTTTCACAGTAGATTTCCGTTCCTTCAGAAACAATGGTTGTAGGCCCAAAAAAGTAAGCGACTTCCGTTTGCGTTTGATAACGCAAAGTATCGGAGTTCACTTTGTACTCTGGGTTGGTTAGCACCACATCCTTACGAAAGAGCATCGCCTTTTCATTGGCAATGTAAAAGCCCTCCCGACTTACGAGCACGTTGTCGTTTTCTTTGCTGCGAAGCGTTCCTCCATCGAAGTAGCTCGCCTCTTCCCTGTCCATGTCGTAGTTAAGCACTTCAGTAGTCAGCGTCATGTCGCTATCCACCATGCGGATGTTTTGTCGAAGCTTGGCCAACTTGCTCTCGGCCTCTACAAAAAGCCTGTCGCCATAGATATGAAGTGTGTCCGCCTGATTGATATGTACTCTGCTGAAAGCATCAAAATCGCCATTTTTAAACCGATAGGCGCTGTCGCAGGTCATCACCACGTCCTTGTACTTTAGCTTCACGTTTCCCAGTAGCTTTTGAGCTCCGGGAGTTCCTTTCAAGGGCACCCCACGATCGGCATTAATCAGCTTAATCACTTTGCGCTCGCCCTGCTGGTCTTGTGCAAAACCAGAGTTGACAGACAACATTCCGCAAGCGAAAAGAATGAGTGCAGAAATGATGCGGATAGCCTTCATAAATTTAAATCTGAATGGAATGGCCTACCAACGAAAATCAGGCCATAACATTTTGCCGCTGGATCGTTTGAGTACGGTCCGGACCAACAGACACAATTGTAATTGGCGTCTCAAGTTCCTTTTCTAAATACTCCACGTAGTTGGTGAGCTCTTTGGGAAGATCATCATAAGATTTCATCCCTGTCAAATCCTCCTTCCATCCAGGCAGTTCCTGGTAGATTGGCTCGAGCAACTCTGGAGAGATGTCGTAAGGCATGTGGTCGATTTTTTCGCCTTTGTATTTGTAATGCGTGCAAACTTTGATCGATGAAAACTCGCTGAGCACATCAGCTTTGGTCATATTGAGTTGAGTCACTCCATTGACCATGATGGCATATTTGAGAGCGGGTAAATCTATCCAGCCGCATCTTCTCGGGCGTCCAGTGGTAGCTCCGAACTCACCACCTTGTTTTCTGATTTTTTCACCTACCTCATCGTGAAGCTCGGTTGGGAAAGGCCCACTACCCACCCTCGTGCAGTAGGCTTTAAAAATACCTATCACTTCTCCAATGTTGTTTGGCGCCACTCCGAGACCGGTGCAAGCTCCGGCAGCAGTAGTATTAGAAGAAGTCACAAACGGATAAGATCCAAAGTCGATATCGAGCAAAGCTCCTTGAGCACCTTCGGCAAGCACCGATTTTCCGGCTTTCATCTCACCATTCACAAAATGCTCACTGTCGATAACGTTGAGTGACTTCAGTAACTCCACTCCTTCAAACCATTCTGGTTGCAGGCCATCGAGGTCGTAGTCGTAATTTTGATTGCTCAAAATGCGCTTGTGTTTCTCAACCAGTGCGTTATATTTTTCTTCGAAATTCGGCTCAAAGATGTCTCCCACACGGAGTCCATTTCTTCCTGTTTTATCCATGTAAGCCGGACCGATTCCCTTCAGTGTTGAACCAATCTTTTCTTTTCCTTTAGCGGCTTCACTTGCCGCATCGAGAATGCGATGTGTTGGGATAATAAGGTGCGCTTTGCGCGAGATGCGCAGGGTTTTGTTCACATCGACCTTCATTTCACGAAGCTTGTCGATTTCTTTTTTGAAAATCACCGGGTCTATCACCACACCGTTGCCTACAACGTTGATCACACCTGGGTGAAAAATTCCCGATGGAATAGTGTGCAACACGTGCTTTATGTTGTTAAATTCAAGCGTGTGACCCGCGTTGGGCCCACCTTGAAAACGGGCAATGATGTCGTACTTGGGGGTGAGTACGTCAACGATCTTACCTTTACCTTCGTCACCCCACTGTAGTCCGAGGAGAACATCCACTTTCATATGCTTATTCATTAGCTTTGATAGCGGCAACACCTTCATCGATGCTTTCGCGAATGGTTAATACCGAATTGAGTTTTATTATCTTGAGTAATTCCTGAATTTTTTCCGGGACGGCCACAAACACGAGATTCCCCTTGCTCTGGTTGACCCTGTTCACCATCTTCACAAGTTCATTAATTCCACTGCTGTTGATATACTCCAGATCCTTGAAATCAAAAATGAAGCTCTTTTCACCTTCATCCAAAAGTTCGTGAAACTCATTGACAAGTTGCCTGTCATCAGAACTGTCAATGAAACTTCCCTTAAAATGAAAAACCCTGCAGTTAGCTACAGTGTCGGAGTGAAATGAAAATGGCATTAGGTGTTTTCTTTATTGGATTTCTTGTGGCCGTAGAAATTGAGCGAATGGTGCAAAATTTCGATTCCAAAAATTTCTTCGAGAGTTGACTTTATGTTTTGAATCCTGGGATCGCAAAACTCCAGCACATCACCCGAGTCGGTGAGGATGATGTGGTCGTGCTGGTGATTCTCATGTGCCTTTTCAAACTGAGCCAGATTTTTTCCAAACTGGTGTTTTCTCACGAGGTTGCACGCCAGCAAAAGATCGATGGTGTTGTAGAGCGTGGCTCTCGAAACGCGATACTTCTTGTTCTTCATGTTGATGTAGAGCGACTCGATGTCGAAATGACCATCGTAGTCGTAAATTTCCTGAAGTATTGCGAATCGCTCAGGAGTCTTCCTGTGCCTGTTCTTTTCCAGGTAGGCTGAGAAAATTTCCTTGACTTTTTCCTGTGTTTCTTTTTTTGACATGTGCCCGTTAAAACGACAGACAAAAATACTAAGAACTAACCGAACCCTAAAACAGGGAAATAGCTGTCCTTTTCTGTCTGACTATTCTATAAAATCACTTTCCAATCTGTCAACAGTAAGAACCCCTTCAACGTTTTTGAGTTTTTGAATTACGTTGTAAAGATGGTCGGTGTCATCCACCAGCACTGTCACTTTACCGTCAAAAATTCCATCGTTACTCTCGAAACTGATCGACTTCATATTTACGTGAAGGTCGCTTGAAATAATGTTGGTGATTTTATTTACAAGGCCGACATCATCAATTCCGGTAAACTTCATTCCCGCCTCAAACTGAACCCGATCTTTGCTTGCCCAGCGCGCTTTGATGACACGATAAGCGTAGTTGCTCATGAGTTCTGTAGCGTTGGGGCAATTGGTACGATGGATTTTCATTCCATCGCTAACGGTGATGAAGCCAAAAACGTCATCACCGGGAATTGGGTGACAGCACGAAGCGAGCGTGTAGTCCATTTTCTGCTCATCATCTCCAATCAGCAGCATGTCGCCTTTGCCCGGCATCGGTGTTATGACCTTTTCCCTGGTCGACTTTTTCTTCGGTTCAACCTCCGGCTCTTCCTTATCGAAAGAAATCATACCGTTTTCAACACTGTGGCCTTTGAGCTTCTTTAAATCTATTTTTCCAGTAGCTATCTGAAAATAGAGGTCAAGAGTAGAAGGCATTTTGTAGTGCTTCTCAACGGCAGTGATGTTCTCGCTGTTCATAGTCACCTTGAGGTGATTAAACTTCCGCTCGAGCATTTCTTTTCCCTCGCTGGCTACTTTCTTCTGATCTTCTTTTAGCGCGTGCTTGATCTTTTGGCGTGCTCTGGCAGTCACCACAAAGTCCAGCCATCCCTCTTTCGGCTTTTGCTTTTTGGAAGTGATGATTTCGATCTGATCACCGCTCTTCAACTCGTGACTTAGTGGTACAAGCCTGTGGTTCACTTTTGCACCAATGCATGAGTGCCCCACTTGAGTGTGAATATTGAAGGCAAAATCGAGTGCAGTGGCTCCTTTCGGCAGCGTCTTCAAGTCACCATCAGGAGTGAAGACATAAATTTCTTTGGAGAACAGGTTGAGCTTGAAATTGTCGATAAAGTCCAGCGCGTTGTCACTATCGCTCTCCAGCACTTCGCGAATTTGAGAGAGCCAGTTGTCGAGATTGCTTTCGCTGTTATCTTCTCCGTCCTTGTATTTCCAGTGAGCAGCGAAGCCTTTTTCTGCAACTTCATCCATTCGCTCTGAGCGAATTTGAACCTCCACCCATTTACCAGTAGGACTCATCACCGTGGTGTGAAGCGACTCATAGCCGTTGGCCTTAGGAGTCGAAATCCAATCGCGAAGTCGATCCGGATTAGGTTGATAGTGATCCGTGACTATTGAATAAGCATTCCAGGCATCGGCTTTTTCTCGCTCCATCGGAGAATCGAGAATAATTCGGATAGCAAACACATCGTAAATCTCTTCGAACTTCACGCCTTTCTTGGCAATCTTATTCCAGATTGAGAAAATTGATTTCGTGCGACCTTTAATCTCAAATTTCAGCCCGGCTTTCTCGAGGTCTCTGCGAATGGGAAGCATGAACTTATTCACGAATCGCGTTCTCACGGCTTGCGTCTTTTTAAGCTTCGCCAAAATCTCAGCATAATCCTCAGGCTCTTTGTATTTCAGTGCCAGATCTTCAAGCTCGGTTTTGATGTTGTACAGTCCGAGCCTGTGAGCCAGAGGAGCGTACATAAAAAGCGTTTCCGAAGCAATCTTCAACTGCTTTTCTCTCGCCATTGAGTCGAGCGTGCGCATATTGTGCAACCTGTCGGCTAGCTTGATCAAAATCACCCTCACATCGTCAGAAAGAGTGAGAAGCATTTTTCTGAAATTCTCAGCCTGGGCCGATGAGGAGTGATCAAAGACACCGGAAATTTTGGTGAGCCCATCAATGATCTGACGTTCTTTCACGCCAAACAAATCCTCGATGTCTTCCAGAGAAATGTAGGTGTCTTCAACTGTGTCGTGCAAGAGGGCACAAACTATCGAGATGGTGTCGAGGCCAATTTCTTCGGCTACGATGCGCGCAACAGCGATCGGGTGGTAGATGTATGGCTCGCCCGATTTTCTGCGCATATCCTTGTGCGCTTCCAGGGCGATGTCGAATGCCTTGCGAATGCGTTTCTTATCGCTGCGAGACTTAGAGCGCTGCGCGGCTCTCAACAAACCACGGTAGCGCCTGCGCAACTCCCTGTTCTCTTGTTCTGTGTCTACACCTACCATTACTTTTCCCGACCTTTAGTTAGTGTCTGAATACTAAGCCCCCTATAATCGAAGATAACTAACGAGCCGGTAAAATCTTGGTTTTCACCTCACCAAATCCAACACGAACGTTGTTTTTGGTTGCGAAACCACGCATAATCACGGTGTCGTTGTCCTGGATAAACTTACGCTCAGTCCCGTCAGAAAGCTTAATTGGGTTAGAACCTCTCCAGGTCAGCTCGAGCATTGAGCCGTAAGAAGTTTTGTCTTTACCGCTAATCGTACCGCTGGCCATCATATCACCAACTCTCACGTTGCAGCCGTTCACTGTATGGTGCGCGAGCTGTTGATTCATGTTCCAGTACATGTATTTGAAATTCGACTGGCACACGCGGTTTTCATCTCCTCCATCGGGTTGGATGTAGGTTTCCAGATTGATGTCGTAGTTTTTATCCCCTTCGTACTCGAGGTATGGAAGCACTTTTGGGTCTTGCTTTGGCCCTGGAGTTCTGAATGGCTCAAGCGCATCTAGTGTCACGATCCATGGAGAAATTGAGGAAGCAAAGCTCTTCGCGAGAAATGGCCCGAGAGGCACGTATTCCCATTTTTGCATGTCGCGGGCAGACCAGTCATTGAACAGTACCATTCCAAAAATGTGGTCGTCTGCCTCTGCTGTAGAAATGCTATCTCCGAGAGGTTTTCCTTCAAAAGTGATAAAAGCTGTTTCGAGCTCGAAATCCAGCAATTTTGTTGGACCGAAAACAGGTGGCTTTTCAGGATCGGGGCGAGTTTGTCCTTTCGGGCGGTGCACCGGAACACCGGATACGATAATCGAGGAAGCTCTCCCGTGATAACCTACCGGAATGTGTTTCCAGTTTGGTAACAGCGCGTTATCCGGATCGCGAAACATAGTTCCCACATTGGTCGCATGCTCTTCGCTACTGTAAAAGTCAGTGTAATCACCAACCTCCACCGGCATGAGCATTTCAACTTCGCTCTGGTTGTGAAGTGCCTGGCTCACATGATGCTCCTTACTTTGTAATTCGTTGTTATCTGCATTCAGCAAGTTCGAAATTTCATTTCTAAGCTCCCTTGTCGCTTGTTTGCCATATTTCATCATTCTATTGAGAGATGAGCTGGCAAAGTCATCGATGTTGAAAGGAAGGTTTTTGAGGTACCCGAGCACATGAAGCGACTTGAGGTCCAACACCTTATCACCGATGGCCACACCTACACGTGGGCCTTCGTTTTCGGTCTTAAAAATTCCAAAAGGCAGGTTTTGGATTGGAAAGTCGCTGTTCTCGGGTACGTCTACCCATGATTTTAAACTTGGATCGTTTGCTGATATCATTGAATCTGTTTTTTTAGCAAAATTAATTTATCCCGGCAAATATGTAACTTTGAAAAAGCTTTATCAACCTCAGTGTAAATCACACGTTTCTTGAAGAAAAGTTCATCTGAAAAACGCATTTGGTTTTACCGCCTCCTGACCCTTGGAGCAGGCGGCTTTTTTGTGCTGCATTTTGTCCTGATCACTGTCTTCTGCTTGCCTCATGAGTGGATCAATCCCAAGGCTTACCACATCAGCCAGCAGTATTCGTTGCCACTATTCTATCAGGGTTGGGAGCTGTTTGCACCGAATATTAAAACCACTGAACCCACAATCCACTATCGTCATTGGAATGAAGAGTCGGGTTGGAGCGACTGGGTTTCACCCTATGAACTGAAAGGAAGAACAAGCAAGCCCCTCTTTTATGTTCCCAAGAAAATGACCACAAAAGTCCAGAGCGATTTTAGTAAGAGACTCTATTACGAGGATGGTGAGCCAAAATTTGACGCGGTGATGAATACCCGGAGGTTCTTCCACATTTGGCGCTACATCGCCCAACACCATAAGTTGGAGTCGGATGGAGCCAGGGCGGACAGCCTGCAACTCAAGTTTCATTTTCGAAAAATTGCTCCCCCAGGAGAAGAAGGCGATGAACGCACTTTTGTTTTACCGGCAATCAGCACTAATCCATGAGTTGGAAAGGGAAACTTTTTGACAAATTAGATGCAATTGGTGAGTCCAATTACAAGCCGATAGCGACCTGGATTTTCTCCAGACTGGTCTACCTCTGGATGATTGCTTTTTGGCTTTACCATTGGAATGACTTTCAAATCATGTATGGTGAGGATGCACTTATTACAACTAACAGCGGACGTCCTGGGTTTATCGTGAACAAAGCCTACTTTCTATCTTATCACCCTGGTTGGGCTCAGGCCATTCTGTGGGTTCACCTGGTAGCTTGTGTACTATCTATGTGGGAGCGAATTTCCTACTTTCCACGGATTGTAGTTTACCTAACTATGATGATGTTTTACTTCGGTGCGCACTATTCAGTCAACGCAGGATTTTTGGTAATTATGCTGTTTTCGGCCTACCTGATTGTGGTCAACTTGCGCTATCGAAATCGAATTCTGGTGATGCTCTCAAACTTTGGCGTGTGGGCTTGCATGGTACAGGTTTGTTTAATCTATTTTATTGCCGCTCTTGCAAAATGGCGCGGTGACCAATGGCTCGATGGCACAGCTATGTACTATTCGCTGAGTCTCGACATGTACGGAGACCACCCAATTGCTGAATTCCTGCTTCAATACCCGGCAATTACAGCCGCGATGACTTACCTGGGACTAGCCTACCAAACGCTCGTTCCAATTTTTATTTGGATAAAGCCTACCAAAAGAGTTTTCCTTTTGATGGGACTCGGCTTCCATCTTTTCATTGCGGTAGTGATGAGCCTTTACTTCTTCTCTGCAGCTATGACGTTGGGCTACATTCTCTTTGCAAGGAGAGATACGCTGAGGGCTTTTGCTGAGAGAATCCCCAGATTTGCTCAAGGAATTCGTCTGTTGCAATAATTCAAGAGAAAGAAATTAAATCTTCAAACAGTTTTAAAAAGGTCTAACAGTTAATCCAACGGCCAGATTCCAATATTCCACTTCAAATCCTTTTAGTGGGTGCCATTCGTTATGGCTAAAAAGAAAAGTCAGTTCCTCATAAATTTTGGTAGTGGCAGGAGCTGCCGGACTTTGCCACATTCGGTACTCCTCATCCTTTGAGAAAAGCGAAACTCCTAGAAAGACACCTTCCCTAGGGAGCTGAATTCCGTATTCCTGGATGTCCAGTCTAAATTCATTTCTTCTATTCTCATAATGAATTTCCTTTTCAAAAATCAGTTCCCCAGGATTACCTTTTTCATTAACTGAAAAGAGAAAGACTGTGAATCGATCACCTTTCCTGAGACGATTAAATGGAATTATTATCTCCTCTACTATTTGCCTTCTTTGATTAGTTGAGGTTACAAGAACTGCTGTAATGTAATTGGTACCGACAAATGAATGATCTGAGGAAGCCAAGTCATGATACCCAATTTCATAAGTCTCATACTCACCTTTCACCACAGCTTCATCGAGCTGCACTTGAGATGGAGCGAGAAAGAACGTGTCGCGGACAGAATAGGTTTTCAAAGTCTTCGGGTGGTAACCAATGCACGTCACGCGGTATTCTTCCTCAGTGAGAAGCTCACGAGGAAAACTGCCGTCAACGTGAGAATAAAACCCCGATGTATCACCGGCAATGGTTGCAAACGAAATTGGCTCCCTGGTAGTCGAGTCGCAGACAAAAATCAATTCCGACTGAGCTTTGAGACACCAAGAACTGAAAACAAAAAGGCAAACTAAAACGGGAGTGTAGATTTTCATGGTTAAGCCAATTCTCAAACGGTCTTCTCAAACATAAGGGAAGCCAAAGAAAAACCCGTGTTTTGAATTCTAAAGTTTGCTAAAATCGAGTAAAGCAAAAAGCCGGCTCACATCTGAACCGGCTTTCACTTGGGGGAAATGTATGATGCCTTTTAAGAAGACATCTCTTGCAGTGTACTATTCTTTAAAACTTGTGGCTAATACCCAAACTTACGGCAACCCCAGGGTTGAAGCTTGTAAATATTTGCTCTTGCGCTTCGTACGACTGATAGAAAATCTCTCTTCTATCGTTGAGTAGGTTTGAAGCATTAAAATCAATGCTCGTGTTTCCTTCTTCACCCAATGTTTTTCTGAAGCTCACATTCAAGCTGTGAAATGGCTCCTGGTAGATATCTGGGAACAGACCCGAACCTACGATGTGGAGAGTAGGCCCTTTTACATTGTAGTAAATTCCGGCATCGATTCCATTTTCGGTATTGCCATAGGAAAGTCCACCGTTGATTACCCATGGAGCCTGGCCAGCCATCTGACGTGAGTCATCAATTGTTTGGCCGTCTTTTTCATAAGTCAGGCGTGCATTGAACTCAGTGAGCGTCATGTCGATTTGTGATTCCACGAGTGTGAGGTTTCCAGACACACTGAAGTTTTCGAGTTTCGGAGAAAGGAATTCCAATGTTTTTCTGACTTCGAACTCAACTCCATATAGACTTCCGTCTCCTACGTTTCGCGGCTGATACTCTGTGCTGGTCTGTTGCTCCGGGATACGAACCAACTCAATTGGATTATCAAATGTTTTGTAGAAAGCACTCACAGAAAAGAGTTGTCCTCTTTCCTGGAAAAGCTCCCAACGCAAGTCGAAGTTGTCGATTCTTGTAGAAGTGAGGTTTCCATCCCATGAACCTTCGTAGGCAAACAAGGCACCGTTGAAGAATCTGTTTGTGATAGGATCGAGGATCTGTGCAAAAGACAACTCCTTAAAAGAAGGACGCGCAATCGTGCGAGAGTAAGAACCTCTCAGGTTTTGCATCTCGTTGAGTTCAAAAATGGCAATGGCTGATGGAAAGAAGTCGAGTGACTCAAGTACTTTATCATTGACCAGGTTTTGACCATCAGGATTACCTTGAGCAAAATTTTGATCGCGTCCGGTGTGTCGTTGCACGTAGTTCTCAACTCTAAGTCCAACAATTGTATTCAAGCGATCGAAAGGCTCAAACTCGTTAGAAACGTATGCTCCTGTGTTGTGAACATTACTTTCGTAGGCATTCGGATTAGGCGAGGCATTCTGACTTTGATAATAGACTGAGTTCGGAGTATTTGGATACAAGTTCTCTGGATCAAGAACCTCAGAAGGATGAGGATTTGGCCAATCCTGATTGGTGTTGAACTGAATGTCGTAGGCCAAAATTTCATAGTCCCTTTGCTTGTATGTATGACTCGCTCCGAATTTCAGTTTCGCATCCTTTTCAAGCAACTTGTACTCTTTGGTCACATCAATTTTGGCAGTAGCGTTCAGCTCTATTAGTGATCGCCAGATGCGAGATGGGTTACCACCAGCTCCAGCGATAAATGAAGTATCTACCTGGGTTTGCGTAAATGCTGTTTTACGAATATCTGGATCGTCTCCGGTCGAAATTGTTGGGGAAAGTCGCCAATCGATTTCCCAACCTGATTCGTCCAAATAATGTGTTCCGTTAATCAAAAGATTGTTCAGCGAACGTTCGTTGTACTCCAGGTTATGCGACTCGGCAAAATATCCAGATTGGCCCACTGCAGAACCACTGTTATCTATCTGGAAAATACCTGCACGACTCGTTCCGCTTTGCAGACGCATAGCCGTCAAACGATATTTTGAGTTTCTGGTTTTGTAGGCCAATCCTCCAAGAATTCCACCAAGTACACTCCGTTCACCAAGCTCTCCTTCCTGCACAGTAGCGTAGACAAGCTCGGTCTCATCTGAGGAAATTGGTTTTTGATATTCACCATACTTCACATCATCGTAGTAGCGATAATCAGTTTTGTAAGTAAGTGCAAAGACGTATCCGAGCTTTGGTTGATAGCCTGTTTCGCCTTCCTCACCTTTGCTGATATCAATCTGATTTCCGAAAGAAACACCAGCACTGAAATCCATTAGACTTGTCTGGCGCTCTGCAGCCAATTGCGGACTAAACCTTCTTACAAAATTATTCACCTGCTGAGGTTCAGAGTTCAACGGAGTTGGAATATTAGCACCTCCGGCTCCCGCTGGCAATGCTCTCGTACCATCGTCAAAACCCAGAAAGTCCGTTGCCCCCCCTTCATAAGCCAGGTAGTCTGAGTTGAAATGCATACTAGGATTGTACCCAATTCCTGCATTCACATTAAGGAACTTTTCATCTGGAAAACTTTTTGTTTCGATGTTCAATAATCCTCCGGTAAAGTCAGCCGGCATGTCGGCAGTGAAGTTTTTGTTGACTGTAATGTTGTCTATAAGACTTGTGGGGAAGATGTCCATTTGGATGGTGTTCTTGTCTGGATCCAGACCCGGAACATCCACTCCGTTCAATGTAGTTTTTGAGTAGCGATCGCCAAGTCCTCTGACGTAAACGTATTTCCCTCCTTCTATAGAAACACCGGTTACTCTCTTCGCAGCTTCAACAGCGGTTCCATCACCAGTCATTGCCATTTTCTCGGATGAAATACCGTCCATCATAACAACGGACTTACGCTTCACAGTCATCAGAGCTTCTTCCGATTTCCGGGTAGCTTCGGCCGTAACAACAGCAGCTTCTAGCTGCTGGCTGCTCACTTTGAGCCGAATACGCGAAAGCGTAGTCGTTTCTCCAGCATCTACCTCAACACCTTCGACAGTGAGGGTTTGAAAAGATATAAAAGACACTTTCAAATTGTATACACCAGGCTCCACCTTTATGGAAAAATTTCCGTCCAAATCGGTGTAGGATCCGTTGGAGGTACCCTCTATCATAACTGTGGCTCCAATGATAGGCTGACCATTGGAGTCTTCGATGACAGTTCCATTGATCGTTCCTTTTTGCGCTTGAGCAAAAATTGCTGACAGAACAAAAAAAGCAGTCGCTAAAAACCTCATTTTAATTGAGTTGAAAATTGTTAGGTTAAATAGAAAAGCAGACTTGCGGATTTTCCACAAGTCTGCTGTATTGGATTTGTATTGAAACTTTGTTTTCAGTTTTCTACAATTTACTGGAACACTCCAGCTTGCTGGGCCCACGTCCAACCATTAAACACAGAGACATCAGCCTGGCCTGAACCACCTGCAGAAATTCCCGCTGGAGCTGGACCATTGATGTAATCACCAAGGTCTGCAGCCGGAACATCGAGCAATACATTTGAGAAAGTAACACCGCTTACAGTAGTAAGGTCTACGTTGTCATCTTCTGATACCTGTTGACCTGACTCCAAGATGTTTGTGATAAAAATATTTTCGAGATCAACGATTGAATTATCATCAACATTGATAAGGTCTTCAGAATTGTTGCCATCAGCTGAAGCGTAAACTGTACCGTTCATGATAGTGTGACCTGCTTGCATTGATCCTTCAGGACCATCGAGCTCAAAGCAGTGACCTGTCACTCCTGACACAACAAAATTATCTACGGTTCCTGCCCAAGACTGGTCAGTGTCAAGACCATCATCACCACAGTTCCAGACTACAATGTTTGAAGCATTCACAGTTCCACCGAACCATTCAACACCGTCATCCTGGTTTGCCACTACTTCGATGTTTTCAACAACAGTTCCAGTACCTACACCTCCAAGAGTGAGACCGTTGATTTCGTTTCCTGCACCGATGTTAGAACCACCGTGACGAATAGAAATGTGGCGCAGAACACCAGAGTTGTCTCCTGGTTCGTTTCCACCGTAAAGACCGTTTTGGTCAGAAGTTGGAATACCTTCGATCTGAACTTCGCTCACATCATCTCCTGCTTCATTAGAAGCAGAGATTGGCGCTTTACCGAGAACGATAAGTCCACCCCAGTAACCACGAGTGTTAGCATCCAGGTTTGGGCTTGCAAAGTCACCACCAGCAACTTGCTCAGGAGTGATCTCATCTGCAATAGTAGTAAAGATGATCGGCAAATCCGGGTCACCATCAGCCATCAATTTGCCACCTCTGGCAATCAAGAGAGCTGTAGCATTTGGACCTGCACCAGCTTGACCTTTAATGATAGTACCAGGATTAATTGTGAGAGTAGCACCGTCAAGTACTGTGATACGTCCACCGAGGATGTAAACATTATCGCTTGTCCACTCAGTGTCAGAAGAAATATTTGAAGTCACCAAAACTTCACCTTCTTCTGGCTCTGGGTAAACGCAAGAACCGTCATCTTCTTCGGCATCTGCGTTGTAGTTAGTAGCAGTTGGATCTGTACAGCCTTCTTCCTTAGCGCAAGATGTTGCAAGTACAGCAAAGGCTCCAAATACTGTAGCTAAGATTAGATTACTTTTGAGTTTCATCGTTTGAGAGAATTTGATTTAAAATTTCTTTTGAGTTTTGAATTCGCTTGCAAAGCAATAGCAGAATCATCAACGCAGGGTTAGTTCACAATTAACGCTAATTGAATATTGTGTTAACTCAATGTTTCCAAACTCCGAAACCTTCTACTGGCAGTCGAATCCGAGCTTTAGCTGACGAGGTAAAAGCTGAAAACTCTTTCTGTGAATAGCACATGGACCGTGCTCCTCTATGGCTTTTCGATGTGTTTTGGTGGGATAACCCTTGTGGGTAGGGAATGAATAAACCGGATAACTTTCGTGGTACTTTTCCATGATCTCATCGCGGTGAGTTTTGGCTAGAATTGAAGCCGCAGCGATCGAAAGAAATTTTGAATCGCCTTTGATGATGCATTCGTAGTCGAGCTCCTTGTAAGGGTTAAACCGGTTTCCATCAATTAAGAGCAACTCTGGCGAATTGCTCAGCTGATCGATGGCGCGGTGCATGGCCAGAAACGAGGCGTTGAGAATGTTGATCTCATCAATTTCTTCTGGCGACACAATGCCTACACCCCAGCTCACTGCCTTCTTTTCGATTTCT
Source organism: Halocola ammonii (assembly GCF_049334165.1). NCBI lineage: Bacteria > Pseudomonadati > Bacteroidota > Flavobacteriia > Flavobacteriales > Halocolacceae > Halocola > Halocola ammonii. Next base: position 112,839 of record NZ_JBEGHD010000006.1, on the reverse strand, counting down.
TTTCGTAGTCTGTTGCGGTCGTTCAACGATACCTGCTTGGAGTCGTTTAGCGCGCTAAACCGAACGCGTGGTGGTAAAATTACAGCTGCCGCAACCACCGGACCTGCAAGGCATCCACGGCCCGCTTCATCGCAACCGGCTTCGAGTTTTCCTTTCGTGTAAAATCGCTTTAAAGACATTTTTGCAAAGATAAAACAGAGATCTAAAGAAGCCTTTTTTGCCTGGCGAGTTTCTCCACACTTCCCCAAAGCTTTTTAGCCGTGAGATCCCAGCTAAATTGTTTCACACGTTCGCTTCCTTTTTGAATTAACTCTTTGCGCAGGGCTTCGTCCGTTGCGATTTTTTTCATCGTCTCGGCAATGGAGTTCACATCAAATGGATCTACCAACAAAGCGGCATCTCCGGCTACCTCCGGCATGCTCGTTACATTAGAGGTGATCACCGGAACTCCACATTTGAAGCCTTCCAAAATGGGAATGCCAAAACCTTCGAAGTAAGGAACGTAAACCACCGACAAGGCACCGGCAGTGGCAACCTTCAATTCATCGGCACTGAGCCTGCCGCTAAACATCACTCTTTCGGAAAATTCCATCGACTCGAAAACTGATTTCATATCAGCGTTCCAATAATACTTTTCACCCACAATCACCAGCCGGATGTCTTCTCTGGAATTTTTTGAAAACTGATCGAATGCTTTGAAAAGTCGAGAGATATTTTTCCGCGGATGCAGCGAACCTACAAAAACGAAGTAGCGTTTTCCTTCTGCAAATTTCTTTCTGGACTCCTCTTGCTGACTTTCAGAAATCGGAGCAAAACTTTCGTTAACTCCGTTGTAGGCCACGTCAATCTTTGATGGTGAAATGCCGTACTGCTTTTCGATATCGCTCTTGCTAAACTCTGAGACAGTAACTAGCCGATCGGCCTTTCGAGCGTATTTCGGAAACATCGTTCTGTAAAACATCCGAATGTGAAAAGGCAAGTCGGCCGGGTAGTGTTCGAAGTTTAGATCGTGGATTACCGATAGAGTCGGCTCTTTAGTACGCAACGAAACGTATCCATCTGGCGAGAGAAAAAGATCACAGCCGAGGGCTTTCAACGCATTTTTCACACTGAACTCAAACCAGTAAACAAAAGCCAGCGGGTGCCTGGCTTTGGGAGTGAGTACCACCGGGTAAACATTGTCAGCAAAGACAAACTCCTCGCTGTAGGGTCGGTCGAAAAAGAAGAAAAAATCATGCTCGGGATGTTGCTTCACGATCCGCTTCATGGTTTCGAAAGTGAACCAACCGATTCCATCCAGCTTTCCTGAAATCAACAACCGCGTATTTACTCCAATTTTCACTTTACTTCGATGGTATTCTGATGAAACGGTGGGCGAAGTTAAGGGATTCCGCCACAACTGAGGAATGATTATCTTGCGCCACGATTTTTCGATCCACCGCGCGCTATGCAAAGAAGGTTTGTTTTCAACCTCATATTACTTCTGCTGCTCAATCTACTGGTGAAGCCTTTCTATATCTTTTTCATAGATATGGAAATTCTCGAGCGTGTGGGTGCCGAAGTTTACGGTAACTACTTCGCGCTGATCAATTTCTCTTTCATTCTCAACATCATTCTCGATATGGGAATGACCAACTTCAACACCCGTCACATCTCGCAAAATGAGCACTTGCTGCGAAAACACTTTTCCGGGATGCTGTCGCTCAGGGCAATTCTTTTCATTTTGTACCTGATTGCCGTGCTGGTTTTTGGCTTTTCTTTTGGCTACTCCACCGAGCAACTCGAGATTTTGGTCGTACTCGCCTTTAACCAGGGACTCGTTGCCACCATTCTATTTCTGCGATCAAACCTCACGGCACTGCAGCTTTTTAAGCAAGACAGCCTGGTTTCGATTCTAGATAGATTGCTGCTCATCGGCATGATGGGAGCTCTGCTTTGGGGTGGAGTCACAAGCGAGCCGTTTCAGATCGAATGGTTCATCTACGGACAAACGATCGCCTATTTTTTAACGGCTCTTTTCGTTCTGATTTTGGTAGTTCGCCAAACAGGAAAACTGCGTCCACGGATCGAACCGATCTTTTCGAGGGTCATTTTAAAACAAAGCATTCCCTACGCTCTGCTCACTCTTTTTATGATGGTGCACTACAAAACCGATGGTGTGATGCTCGAGCGAATGCTCGACAACGGAACGCTGCAAGCCGGGATTTACGCCTCGGGATATCGGTTTTTCGAGGCCGCCAACATGGTCGGTTATCTCTTTGCTGTTTTGCTCTTGCCGATGTTCTCCAGGGCGCTCAAAGAAAAGGATGACGTGGGTCCGCTGGTGGCCCTTTCGTTTAAGCTGCTTTTCAGTGGTGCTTTTATTTTGGCTGTTGTTTGCTTCATTTTCGATAAAGAAATTCTCAGTCTGAGGTTTTCAAAACACCTCGATGAAGCTGCTCCGGTTTTTGGACTCTTGATGTTCAGTTTCCTCGCCTACAGCCTCTCCTACATTTTTGGTTCGCTGCTCACAGCCAGTGGAAAGCTGAAATGGCTCAACATCCTGGCCTTTTCGGCAATGGCGCTGAATATTATCATGAACTTTTTTCTCATCCCCACGCAAATGGCCTACGGCTCGGCACTGGCGAGTTTGGTCACGCAGGCATTGGTTCTTGCTGTTCAAATTGGACTGATGCTGCACGCCTTCAAGTTCCGGCCGAATTGGGGGCTTTTATTGCGCACAGCTTTCTTCGTCATCTTGGTGATAACTACCGCCTGGAGCACGGCAATAATTAACTGGAAATGGCAGTTAGAGTTTGTATTTGTGACTGGCGCAGGGCTGCTTTTCGCAATTTTGACTGGCATGCTCAGCGTGAAGCGCTTTTTCGCTTTGATAAAACAGCGCCAACAAGAGAATTAGCAAAGTAAACCTACAACTAACATCCGTGGGACAAATCACTATTTTTGCCCCAAAATTTTTTTTGAGTAGATGAATTCAGAATCCCCTTCAGAAAACAACACGCACCTAAAGTCCAACAGCCTTTTGGTGTTTCTTTTTCGCAAGTCAAAAATCATCATCGTAGTCTGTGTGATAGCCGCTATTATCTCGGTAATCGCTTCGCTGATGATCCAGGAAAAATATCGCTCTTCAGTGAGGATGTTTGCCGCAGCAACCAACTCTATCGGTCGATCTTTTATGAAAGAAGACAACCGTGAAGATTTGATGGAACTCGGAGAAACAGAGCAGGCAGAGCAGCTCTTGCAGCTCGTCAATTCACACGAGGTTCAGGAGTTTGTGATCCGCAAATACGATCTCTTTGAGCACTACAACATCGACCCGTCTCAGAAAGGAGCCAATAGCCTCATGAGCAAAGCTTACAATGAAAACATCAGCTCGAATCTCACTAAGTTTGGTTCTGTTGAAGTGGAAGTTTTGGATGCCAGTCCAGACACAGCCATGCTCATTGCCAACGACATTGCCGCTATGGTGGACACTGTGAGCAATAGGTTGAAAAATGAGCGAGCTCAGCAAGCACTCGACATGGCCGAAGCGGAGTATCAAAAGCTGCTTCTCGAGATCAAAGAAATGGAAGCGGAGATGAGTGAGCTGCGAGAGCTGGGAATCTTCGACTACGTGACTCAAATCGAAGGGATGAACGAGCAATACGCCACAGCACTTAGCGAAGGCCGGACCACTCAGGCAAAAAACATCAAAGAAGAAATGCAGGAAATTGCCAAGTACGGAAGTGAGTACCAACGTCTTGAAACTTTAATTGAGTCAGCTTACGAACGTGAGGCCATTCTAAAAGGAAACTACGAGCTGCTCAAGATCGATGTGGCCTCAACAATCCCAGCCAAATTTGTGGTAAACCGCGGACAGGTTCCCGATAAAAAAGCGTACCCGGTTCGCTGGCTAATTGTGGTGATGTCTGTGGTTTCAGCGTTTGTGTTCACCGTGATTCTCTTGCTTGTTTTCGAGAATTTTCAGCGAATGAAACGCGAAGGGCTGCTGTAACTCTATGCTGAATCTCACTGCAAAACAACGAACCAACTGGCTTTATGCGCTCGGGCTTTTGTTTGCCCTGGCCAACGGGGTTTTTATTGCGCTGGAGTTTTACTACTTCGCGCTGTTACCGCTCGTAATGCTGGTTTTATGGGCGGCTTTCATGCGGCTCGATTTGTTGCTTTTGTTTGTCGTTTTCAGCACTCCCCTGTCGTTGAATCTGGAGGAGCTTGATTTGGGTCATCTCGACATCGGCTTCTACCTGCCCACAGAGCCGCTGCTTTTTGGCATCCTGATTCTTTTCATTTTTAAGTTACTCTACGGAAAGTCCATAGACCCGAAGATTTTCAAGCACCCTGTCTCACTGGCGATCTATGGCTATTTGACCTGGATGTTTTTGACCTGCATCACGAGCACCATGCCACTGGTTTCATTCAAATTTTTGTTGTCCAAGATGTGGTTCATAGCAGCCTTCTACTTTTTGGCCGTGCACATTTTTAAAAATCCAATTCACATACGTAGGTACTTTGTGCTCTACCTCATCCCGCTGACCGGAGTGATCATTTATACCATCATCCACCACTCGCAATACGGATTCGACATGGACGCGGGCCACTGGGTGATGTCGCCATTTTTTAAGGATCACACATCTTATGGCGCTGTGCTGGCCATGTTTCTACCTCCGGCTATCGGACTGTCCTTTATGAATAAATTCTCGCCACTGCTTCGCTTTTTTCTACTCTCGGCAGTGGCTATTTTGGTCGTGGGAATCATTCTTTCCTACACACGGGCGGCCTGGGTGAGCCTGGCAGCAGTAGCTGCTCTTTACGTTCTGATGGTGTTGAGAGTACGCTTGAATCTCATTTTGGTGGTGACTTTTGTGAGTGGTTTTCTTATTTGGAACTATCAGGAACAACTGCTAATTGAATTGAAAAGAAACTCCTCGGAGTCTTCGGACGAACTTGCCGAACACGTGGAGTCGATTTCGAATGTAACTTCAGACAACTCCAACCTGGAGCGCCTCAACCGTTGGGATGCTGCCATATCGATGTTTAAAGAAAAACCAGTTTTCGGATTTGGTCCCGGCACTTATCAGTTTCAGTATGCGCCCTACCAGAAATCTGAAAACCTCACGTGGATCAGTACCAACAATGCCGATGGAGGAAATGCACACAGTGAATATCTTGGGCCGCTGGCCGAAACGGGTTTCATGGGAACGATCACTGTTTTGATTCTATGCTACGTAGTGCTGCACCTTGGTTTCAGGCTTTTCTTCACTGTGAAAAATCCGAAGTGGCGAATCGTTGTCGTATCTACTTTCCTGGGCTGGGTAACTTACATCATTCACGGAACGCTCAACAACTATTTGGACACAGACAAAGCATCGATCCCATTCTGGGGCTTCATTGCCATTTTGGTCGCCATCGACCTTTACCACAAAGAAGAAGAAAAGGACGGTCCGGCTTTAGAAAATCCGGCAGCTTAGAATCGCTGTGTCATCAAAGTATGGCTGACTCTCACGGAAGTCGTCAATTTCACGCATGATTTTCTTGTTTAGGTCTAAAGGTGACAGCTCGTGAGCTTTTCGCAAAATATTTATCAAGCGTTTCATGCCGTATTCCTCGCGATTGTCATTCTCCATTTCCACCAGTCCATCGGTGTAGCACATCACTGTAGAGTTTGGTTTCACGGTGATCTCACCGAGGTTAACTTGTGGAATCTCATCGAACATGCCGAGACCATAAGTTCCGAGACTCAACAGCTCGATATCTCCCGACTCATCAGTCAGTACCGGTGGATTATGCCCGCAGTTCACGTATTTCAGCTTTCGGGTTTTCAGGTTGTAGATGCACACGAAAAAAGTGATAAACTTTTCTCCTCGAGCGCTCGACATCACGCGCTCGTTAAGCTCCTGAATGAGCTCGAGCATGTTTGGCTGGCGATAAGAAAAAAGTGCTCTAAGATTAGCCTGAAAGTTCGACATCAGAAAAGCCGCAGAAACTCCCTTTCCGGATACATCTGCCATGCACATCATGATTTCTTCATCGTTGAGCTGAAGAAAGTCGTAGTAATCTCCGCCAACCTGTTGGTGAGGTTTGTAAACTGCCGAGACCTTGTAAGCTTCGTGCTCGGGAAATTCTTTGGGCAGCAGCAACGACTGCATTTCGGCAGCCAGTTCGAGCTCCTTGTTGATGCGCTCCTGAACCAAACTCTGCTCGATAAATTTCTTGTTGCGAATGGCCACGATAATGATGTTCGTCAAAGTTTGAATGAACTTCATGTGTTTGATCACCGGACTCATTCGGATTTCATCTTCTCCCAAATCGCCAACCATGAGGTAAGCGAGTGGCACTTCATCGTGATGCACAGGAATGACTACATCGAAAGACTCAGTTTGGCCTCCTGAAGTAAGGTTAAGCGAGATCGATTCTGATTGATTAAAAAAAGATTCATCCTTGATATCGCGAATTTCACCAGCTACACCCACCTTTAGGATGCAGGTCCAATTACCCATTTCCTCAGCGAAGAGGATGACCTTTTCGATGCCCAGCCGATTGACGAGCACATTGCGATAAAGATCGAGCAGTTCTTCAACATCGAGATTCTTGTTGATAGCCTGCGTAATTTCCAAAAGGGCATTGAGCTTATAACCTTTTAATTCGAGCTTTTTAGTGAGTCGCAGCAGGCGTGAAGACATGGTGGAGCTTATTTCAGTTTTTCGATAATCTTCGGCAATTTACGGATCATGGCGATTTCTTTAAACTTTTCGCGCACCTCTCCTGCCGGACTACCAAAGTAGGTTTTATTTGGTTCAAGTGATTTTGTGAGTCCGCTCTGCCCTAGAACAACCGCGTTTTCTCCGATGCGTAAATCGCTGGGAACGCCAACCTGACCCCAGAGCGTTACGTTGTCTTCGATCCAAACACAACCGGAAACGCCAACCTGAGCCGCAAAGAGACAGTTTTTTCCAATTTCGCTATCGTGGCCGATGTGCACGTGGTTATCGAATTTGCAGCCATCTCCAATAATGGTGTCGCCAGTAACTCCGCGGTCGACAGTGGTGCAAGCACCGAGCTCCACTTTGTTGCCAATCACCACTCTTCCGCAAGTGTGCATGCGGTCGTATTCTTTTCCTTTCTTCTTGTAGTAAAAAGCATTGGCCCCAATCACGGCATTCGCATGAATAATCACATCGTCACCAATCACCGTGTCGTCATAAATAACAACTCCGGAATGGATAATGCAGCGCTTTCCAATTTTCACTTTGGGTCCGATTACTGCCCTCGGATGCACGATTGTGTCCTCTCCGATCTCAGCGGACTCGTCCTGTTCTTCCGTCCACGGAGTAAAGGGGTTGAACTTTTTGGTGAGCTTGTTGAAATCGTCAAATGGATGTTTTGAAACGAGCAATCCCTTTCCCTCAGGGCAATCCACTTCTTTGTCGATCAAGATAGTGGTAGCGGCTGATTGCAACGCCTTGTCATAATATTTTGGATGGTCCACAAAAACCAGATCTCCGGGCACCACCTTGTGGATTTCGTTGATTCCTGAGACTTCGTGGTTGGGGTCACCAACATACTCGCAACCGAGCATTTCAGCAATTTCAGCGAGTGTTTTGGATGGGGATAGTTTCATTTTCCTACTTCAGATTTGTGAACGAAATTAACCAATTGACTGCATATAAAAAATGCTCCCGATAGGTGTCGGAAGCATTTTTTAGAGATTTGTTTTGAAGTCGCCTTTTTTGAATTTGCCATGGTTAGCAAACTCTTTCCCTGTGTCTCGACTCCGCTCGACAACCGGCTTGCCCGCAGGCAACTGGCTGGTGCGGTGGGAGTTTCTCGAGCGGAGTCGAGAGACCTTTGAAAAAAGCATTAAAATTCAAGCAGGAAAGCACCAAGCTAATGGGTTGGCCATTGAAATTATTTCTTCAATCGCTCTGAGTATTCTTTCGTTCTTGTGTCGACTTTAATCATGTCCCCGGTGTTAATGAACAGCGGCACACGCACTTCTACTCCAGTATCGATAGTCGCTGGCTTTAGAGTGTTTGTGGCTGTGTCACCCTTCACACCTGGCTCGGTATAAGTCACTTCTGCTTCCACAAAATGTGGCACCTCGCAGCTCAGCACTTGCTCCTCTTCAGCATGGAAAACGATGCTGCAAATCAGCTCTGGCTTCAAAAATTCCGGAGAGTCAATCAGGTGTTCCTGAATGTTGATCTGCTCGAAATTCTCAGTGTTCATAAAGTGATAGCCGGTGTCGTCTTTATAGAGAAACTGGTATTCGCGTGTTTCGATTCGCACCGGGTCGATTTTGTGTCCTGCAGAAAAAGTCTTGTCGAGTACTTTTCCGTTGTTCAGGTTTTTGATTTTGGTTCTGACAAATGCAGGACCTTTACCTGGTTTCACATGCTGAAATTCTATCACCTGGAACAGGTCGTTGTCCATCTTGATGCACAGCCCGTTTCTGATATCTGAAGTAGTTGCCATAATTTTTCTAATCGGTTTGCTGACAAAAATAAATGAAATGCCCGCATTGGCAAGCATCCCCGTTCGTCAGCTTACTTGTTATTTTTCGAATTTTTCAACACAAACTCTTCTTCGAATCTCCTGGCGATGGCGTTCACCGCAAAATCAAAGTCTTCTTTGGAGATGTTGTTTGGCGGACCCTGAGCGGTGTTGCTGATGTCGATCACGTAGATCCTGCCGCTCTTTTTGTCACGCAGCACATCCAGTTCCCCGTATTCGAGATTCACTTTTTCGCAGAGCTCGTTCATGAGGCGAATTTCTTCTTCGGAGAAAACCTCTGTGCTTGGCTTCACCTCGGCCTTAATGGTGGTTTTAAATCTCCTCCAGTTGTTACGGTACTTGAGATAAACGAAATCCAAAACGCCATTCACCACGACCACGCGGATGTCCATCACCAACTCGTTTTCAACGGAGTTGTCGATCAGCAACTGGTAGATCGCTCCTTCCTCGGTTTCTTTCAATGGCCCTTCTACCACTTGACCATCGTGAGTTGCATTCACATTGCTCTTCTGAACCATCTTTCCCTCGTAGGTGAAAGGATCAACGAAAGTGGAGTATCCAAAAACTTCGGCTGTTACTTTCTCAGTAAAAACCTTGCTGAGGTCGCGGCTGTGGAGGTTTACCACTCTCTTTTCTTTCGCCACTTTCTCGAGCCAGTGGTACTCTTCCCGATAGGTGAGATACTCCCAGTAGATGGCCAAATCGAAGTTGCTCTTTGGGTTGTTGGTTATCTCGTAGTTGAGTGCTTTTCCAACCTTGTAGATCGTGGAACTCCGACTTGGGTAGTGCGGATAAACCAGCAGCGTTTTAGAGGCCGAACCTCTTTTGAGTTTGTTCTTGATTCGCAGTCCGAGGTGATTCATATCCTTGAGAAACATCTCAAAAACAGGCATCTCTCGTCTATATCTATTAAAAATGCCTCTGCGAAATTTGGGAAGGAAATACATGCAATTCGTTTGATAAACTGGTGCAAAGCTAAGGACTTTCAACTTGTCTTTGGATTAGAGATTTCGCACTGCGCTGATGACGTCAAAACCTCACCCTCAGCTGCATCTTCAGCTCGCTCTTTACCTGGCCATCGATTTGATTCAAGCCGGTGCTGATGTTTTCCTGATTGTCGTAAAACCAGCGCGACCAGCGCACCCACAGGTCCACTCCGCGGGCCACATCCCATTTCACCATGGCGTAAACTCTGGAGCCGCGGTAGAAATAGGCGGGGATGGAGAATGCGTAGAGCAAGTCACTTTCGTAGGAGTAGATCCGCGAGTCGAAGCTCTCGGTATCGAAAAGTGCGTATCGGAAACTCACCGACCACGGACTTTCCAACTTCTTGAACTGCACATCCTGAGCGATCAAAAACCCTTGCTCGCGAGGCGTGCCGACCTGGTTGAAAATATTCCACTCCACACGGCTTTTCAATTTGAAAGATTCACTCACTTTGTAGGAAGCGTTGATGCGATAGTTTGTTTGCTCGTAAGCTACTGGGTAGTCGATCATAACATCCGGCTCGGGGACGTTGCGATCTTTTTGAGTGTAGCGTGCGCGGAAATAAATCTCCGTGTTTCGAGCGGGATTCCAGTTGAGCTGCGCCAGCCACTCGTAGCCATCGGCCGGAGCATCCGATCGAAACTGTAGCCACGGAAACCTGAACTGGTCGAAGTAAGCGCTGAAATTCCACTTCTTTCTCAGCTTGGCATCGAGGCCGAAATAAATTCCGCGCTCATTGGCAGGTCGTGAGCTTTCGCTGAAAGCATTGGTGTAGAGCGACTGGTAATCTTTTGTGAAGTGACGGTGAACCACAGTGACCGACAGCCTCGGATCGAGTGCAACGAGCACTCCGTTGATCGTGGCGAAACCTCCGTTTTGACTTCGTGAAAACTCCCCAAAAAAGTTGAAGTTGTTTTTCACCCAGTTGTAGTCGAGGCCGGTCACAAAGTTTTCGTTGTTGTCGAACTGAAACTTGTTGTAAGGCTGAAGCGTCCGTTGCACATCGGCATCGTAGGTCGATCGCATGGCGGTGATTCCGAAGTGAAACTTGCGCTTGTCGAACGACAAATTTCCTCCGATGTGTTCTTCCAAAATCGCGTCTTTATCAGCCACTTCATTTTCTGTTCGGTGAAATCCGGTGGCCTGAAAAGACGAAACTGTAAATCGCGGCTCACCATCCAGCGAATCGATTGCGGTCACGTTCGCATCGATCATTTTTCGGGAGTAAAAAGTCGTCAACTCCCAGTTTTTGTGACCGAGCGTCACTGCTCCTCCTCGCATAAAAAGATTTTCGTCAACCGAAGTGTAAGGTCGAATGCCCACCTGGTTTCGCTTCACGTTTAGCGCAAACGAAGATTTTCCAAAACCGAGTCCTGACCAAACGGTGAGCCCCTGACCAAACTGTGCGTGAAAATCGCCAAGTGCTGCCGCTCGCAGCCAGCCATCGTCAGAGTAAAAAAGGTGGCCCGAGTAAAAGTCGAATCCCTGCTTTTGTGTTCCTTCAAAAAACTCTTCTCCCGGATCTTTTTCTGCCGTGAGTCCCACGCTAAGGTTCTTTCTGAACTTGTAGCGATACCTAAGGTAGTAGCGGTCCTGGTTTCCCAAAAATCGGTTTGGTGGATCATCAAGATCTTCTTCGGGAATATCAGTGTAGCCCTGCTGCTGCTCGAGGATTCTGGTGTAGCGCAAAAACAAATCGTGTTTACCCTCGGTGAGCATTTCTTTAATGGAAAAACCAGCAAGCTCGCCTTCATCGCTAACTGTGATAAACGGACGCAGATTGTTGATCGTTTCGCGGTCGAAACCTTCCACAGCCTGCAACTCAAAAATGGACTCCAGCTTTCCATAGCACTCAATGTGTTCCAGCAAGTAGTTGATCTGGATATCTGTCAGCAAGTAGAGCTGGCGAAGTTCTTCGGCAGTGGCCGCGTTCAGGTTCAGCGGATTGTCGTAGAAAAAATTGAGGTCGTCAAAAAGTGTGGTGTAGTCGAGCTCGGTGTCTTCATCGAGGTTTCCAGCAATGGTTTCGATGCGCTGCTCGATGATGTCTTGCTTTTGGAGATCGGTTTCACTCGCCTCTTCCTGTGCCTGCATTTGCAAAAAGCAAAAACACAACAGCAGAGAACAGCCGATTTTCATCCAATCATTCAGCCGCATAAGTGAGAGAGATTTGCGGAGTAAAACCAAGCACTGCGCGATAAGCAGAGGCGATGTCGAGTTTAAATCCCTTAAAAGCGTAGCCAAACCCAAGACTGGTGGAAGCCGGGGCAGTTCCGACTCCGGCTCTCACAAAAAAGTCATCTACCAACTGATACTCGAGCCCGGCTTTGAAGCGCACATCGTAGTCGAGGTCTTTGGAAAACTCGGCCACGGTGACAATCTTTTCGGAAAAGCGATATTGAATTCCCGCCTTTAGAATCGATGGCGTTCGCTCGTCATTGTAATCGCTGAGCTCTGTGCGGTTCGGATTGTAAACATGAGCGGCCAGCATCAGCTCGTCATTCATTTGGTATTGAAACCCGGCCTGCACAGTAAACCCACCTTGCGAACCGTAGTTTTCTCCGAGGCGGAGATTGAGGTAATCGATTTGCACTCCGGCATAAAAATCCTCACCTAGTTTTCTGGCGTAGGCCAATCCGTATTTGCTCTGATTGTAGAGCGAGTATCCGTAAGAATTGTAGGAAAGTCCGAAGGTTCCGCCACCGACAGGCACTGCCAGCGCAGCTCCGCGGACTGACAGTTCTTTGAGCGTAAAACGACTTTCGTAAAAAGCTCCGGCCGAGATGGTTTCCACACCGGCAAGACCCGCCTGGTTGTTAAACACAGACCACACATCCTGAAAAGTAAGCGAAGCATTGGAGACCCCTGCAGCCCTGGCACTCCCCGGCAGGTTGGTGTCCTGAGCAAAAGAAAGTGCAGCAAAGCAGCCCACAAAAAGCACAGTTAGTAGAAGTCGTTTCATAGCTAGTAATGAGATTGGGAAATTAGTGATTTTAGGTAAAATGGAGCTGTCAGAAAAGTCAACCTCCCATTCTCAATTTATTCACACCTGCTTAATGTTTACCTAAAGGTGATTGGCGTAATTGTAGAAGTTACAAACCACCTATGCCTCTAATTAACTATTACCTCTCATTCGAGCACTCTCACCCACCATGAGTCAGTAGACTCACCAATACAACCCATGCCCCTTCTGAAAAAGTCTCATGAAGAAATTCTTCAGAACGTACCTCACAGCGAAAACGTGATGGTTCACAAAGAACCAAACCCAAAATAAACTATACTAAAACCAATTATGATTCGCTTTTTATTTTTCCTTTTTATTTTTTTTCCTGTTCTGATTGGAAACACTCAGAACTTAATTCCGAATCCGAGTGGAGAAAATTTTATTGAATGTCCAGAAACATTGAATGCATTAGAAACTTCTTCAACAGGATGGATCAATTTTAGAGGCTCTCCAGATTATTTTAATTCTTGTTCTGAAAGCCCTTATCTGGGAATCAACAATTCACTTGGATACCAACCACCACGAACTGGTGAAGCGTATATGGGGGGGCTTACCTATCATATAGGCTTGCCTCAAGAAAGAGAGTATTTGGGAGTAGAATTAACGGAACCATTGACAATTGGTGAAATTTACCACATCTCCTTTTATATTTCTGTTGCTTTTCGAGAGGAAACTGGTATTTACTTGGCCTCAAACAATCTAGGATGTCTCTTTATGGTGAATAATTACTTAGATTCAGACGAGTTTGGAAACATACCCAATTTTAGCCATTATAATTTTCAAGAGCTAAGTACGGATACCCTGAATTGGATAAATCATTCCTTCACTTTTGTTGCAGATTCGGCCTATCAATATGTTGCTTTCGGAAATTTTTACGATGATGACAATACAACCATTGAATATCTAGCAGTGGGAGAAGGAAATGCTGGCGCCTACGTTTTCTATGACGATTTTTGCATCTCTCAAAGTAAAAATGAGTGTGAGGTCACAAATTACATAAATAAGGAGGAAAGTATTCTTGAAATTTATCCTAATCCCGCTAGTCAATTCGTATCAGTTTATTCCACTAGTCCAATTATTTCTGTGACTCTCATTGACATGCAGGGAATGAAACATGAGGTTGATATACAAAGATTAAATAGTAACGACTATAAAATAATTCCGGATGAATTTGCATCGGGTACGTATATTCTTCATTTGAATACTGAAAAGGAAATTTTTGACAAGCGTATTATGATTACAAAATAGCTTCATCATGAAAAAATTAATTTTTTTGAGCTTTGTGATGCTGTCTCTGAGCGGCATGACCCAGGTAACCTTTAATAATAACGCCCCTGTAGCAGGACGTTACGTTGGTTTTAACAGTTCAGCAAACCTTCCACTCCCCATCCGCAACGATGGAAATGCAGACATCGAAATCTGGCGGAATCTGATTCAAAGAATTCGAATTGGCGAAATAAATACGTACAACGGACTCAATGGTCTTCAGGAAGTACAATGCACCCGAATGAGTCTCGGACTAAATGAAATAGATGACAGTAACGGAGAGGATGACAGTTATAACTTTGCCTGGTCGATGCTGCATCTTTGGAATGATGAATTATCCTCAAGTATGCAAAGAGACTGGTTCAATGTAGGTACTTCCTACACTACCAACAAGGACTTTTTTTATTGTGGTTTAATGGAAAGACCGACATCAACCGGTGACGACAACCAAAGTGACGCTATACTGGCCTGGGGCTCCAATGAAACTACAAATCCTGATTATTTCCGAATTCTGTTTTTAGCACGAACTACTGGTCAAGGTCCTGCTGCAACCGAACAAGGAAGAGAAACATTTAGAATCACTCCTTTGGGAAATGTTGGAATTGGTGATTTCAGCTCCATGTCCACTGGACTAAATGAAGACCCGACCTTCAAACTGGATGTCGATGGTAACGCTCGGTTTAGACAAATTCAGCAAGCCGCGGGGAATGTCCTCATCACCGGAAAGCAAGAGGATGCTATTGGAGATTATAGTTTGAGATACCTCTCATTTTCTGGTAATCAAAATGAATATCTTGCTGGGGATGGCACATGGCAAGATGTTAACTGCGAATGGAATATCAATGGCAACGATCTTTCAATGGGTTATGCTGGCGCCTGCCAGACCGGAAGTATAGGGATTGGCAGCCTTGCTCAAGGCGATTCTAAGGTACACATCGAAGATGAGGTGGTCAATGACTTCCAGAATTACCGAACGCTCAATGTGGAGACCACAGTTACCGCAGATCAGAGTTTTGATATTGGAATAAACTCAGATATTCTTGATCAGGGACAGGGAGAACCTATTGCAGTTAACGGCTTTGCGAGAGGGGGAAAGTCTGCAATTGGAGGCCGATTTGAAGCCCGATCAGCTCAGTTCACTTCTCAAAATCTCATTGGTGTTAATGGAATAGCAATTGATTCTCAATCTGCTGAAGACGAGGATAACGCAGCATTCGGAGTTTATGGATTTGCCAGATCGGATTTAGCCTGTAGACAAACTATAGGTGTATACGGTGAAGCAAGAAACACATCTTCCTCGAATTGCACTGCTGAAGTTCATGCAGGATATTTCGCAGGCGATATCGTTCAGTTTGGAAACTCAATCATGCTTTCAGATGAAAACATCAAGTCAAATATCACAGAAATTCAAAATCCACAAGAGATTTTAATGTCACTTCAGCCAAAAAGCTACTCTTATAATTTGGAAAGCACTATTGGCCAAAACCTACCCCAAGGTACTTTTCACGGATTCATTGCGCAGGAAGTAAATGAAAGCTTTCCTTCAATAGTCTCAGATGTCATGATTCCAGCGAAATATGACGAGTTGGGTAATCTTGTCCAACCCTCTGAAACTCTCAAGGGGGTCAGATACACTGAGGTCATTCCTGTTCTGGTAGCCGGTTATCAGGAACAACAAGCCGTAATCGACCAGCAAGCTTCAACCATTTCTGAAATGCAAAGTCAGATAGATGAACTTTACTCTATGGTGGCTGATTGCTGTGCCGATGCCAGCAATCGCTCGCAAAACACTGGAGAAAATACAGATCAGTACGAGTTGGAAATTGAAAAGCCATCTCTCGATCAAAATGTTCCTAATCCTTTTCAGGAAAAAACCACAATCACCTATCGCTTGCCAGAGCAAACCTCGATTAAGGTTTTAGTTTCTGACAGCAAGGGAAATCTGGTGGAAACTCTTGTAGAAGGCCAAATGCCAGAAGGTGAATACACAATCAGATGGGATGCTACAGGTCTTGAGTCCGGCATCTATTTCTACTCACTTCAGTCAAACGGAATTGAACTGGTGAAAAGAGCAGTGAAACTCTAATCGAACTAAGATTCAAAAAGAATAGGAGGCAGCACCGATAACTGAAGTGCTGCCTCTTTTTTTCCTTCCACAGCCACTCAGGATTTTAATCCGCTGTGGATTGCTGAATTCCAAAAAATAAATATCTTTGCACCCCTTTTTCAGGATTCAGTTCCTGAATGGGCTTGTAAAGACAAGCAAAAAAATGCGGGTGTGGTGAAATTGGTAGACACGCTAGACTTAGGATCTAGTGCCGCGAGGCTTGGGGGTTCGAGTCCCTTCACCCGCACTTTAAAATTTTAATTAGCCGGAACGTACCGGAAACAGCAGAACAAGCCCGGAAAATTCCGGGTTTGTGCATTTAATAAGCAATCATTCAAACCCTACATCCACATGGATATTCAACAGGAAAAAGTGGACGAACTGAATGCAGTTCTCAAAATCAAGTTGGCTCCCGAAGACTACAAGCCACAGGTTGACAAGGCGTTGAAGCAATACAAAAAGCAGATCAACATGCCTGGCTTCCGCCCGGGAATGGTGCCGATGAGTGTTGTTAGAAAACAATACGGAAAGTCAGTGCTTGCCGAAGAGATCAACAAAGTGCTCAGCGAAAGCATCCAAAAGCACATTGAGGAAAAGGAACTCAACATCCTCGGAAATCCACTGCCAAAAGAAACCGATCAGGTGGAAGGCGACTGGGACGATCCGCAGGAGTTTAAGTTTGAATATGACCTCGCCCTCGCTCCGGACTTCGAAATCAAGCTTTCGGCTAAAGACAAATTCACTTACCACAAGATCAAGATCGACAAGAAACTGATCGACCAGCAGGTGAGCGACCTCGCCAAGCGCTACGGCAAAATGTCGGAGCCAAAAGAAAGCGGTGAGAAAGACATGCTCATGGGCCAGTTCGTTGAGCTGGACAAAAAAGACGAGATCAAAGAAGGCGGCATCATGAAAGACGCCACCATTAGCATCGAGTTTGTGGAAGACAAAGCCACCAAGAAAAAACTCACCGGATTGAAAGTGGGTGATGAAGTGGTTGTGGATCCACACAAAGTTTCCAAAGGACACGATGACCTCGCCAAAATGCTCGAAATTTCTCACGAGCAGGTGCACGACATCAACACCAACTTCCGCTTTAAGGTAACTGAGATCAAGCGTCTCGAACCGGCAGAAGTGAACCAGGAGTTGTTTGACAAAATTTACGGTGAAGGCGAAGTGAAGTCGGAAGAAGAATTCCGCAAGAAAGTAGCGGCTGATCTCGAAAAGACTTTCGAAAACGATCAGAAACGTCTGCTTCAGCGCGACATCACCAAAAAGTTGATCGACAAGTTCGACCCGACTTTGCCAGATGAATTCCTCAAAAGATGGATCAAGGTGGCCAACGAAAAGCCACTTACCGATGAGCAGATCGAAGAGGATTACCCAAACTACTCGCGCAGCCTCAAGTGGCAGCTGATCGAAAACAAGATCATCAAAGAGAACGACTTGAAGGTGGAGCCGGAAGAAGCGGTAAACCACGTGAAGAAAATGATGGCGGAGCAGTACGCACAGTACGGCCTGCCAGCTGACGAAGAGCAACTAAACATGGTGGCTCAGCAAGCGCTTTCTAACAAGGAAGAGTCGCAGCGCATTTTCGAAAACCTCTACGAAGAGAAGGTGATCGAAGCAATCAAAGAAAAAGTGAAAGTGGACGAGAAAGAGGTGAGCATGGACAAGTTCATCGAAATGGCCAACGAAGGGTAGTCGTAAAGAGATTTAAGCACTCCTTCATAATCTCTCGACTCCGCTCGAGAAGCTCCAGCCGCACTACAGAGCAAAGTGCACAAGAAGGTTGGCGAGCTAGTAGAGACAAGGCCAGTTTCTCCAGACTTCAAAAAGACAAAAGCCGGATAGATACTGAATCAAGTTCAGCATGACATCCGGCTTTTTTAATGCTCTTTTGCCCGACAAGGAAAACTCCCCAAAGCCACACCCACTGAACAATCGGAGCCGTTTTCAGTTAGTTTTTTCGAATTGACTTAGCTCATTTTTACTACGACTATTTCGAGCTATATTTGTCAGGCCCATTTTTGTGGGGCAGAATTTTTGAGAAGAAGCGTATATGATCACAGAAGCAACAACTCCCGAATTTCCACATAACCCCTCGGTTTTTACCAGCGAAGTCGACTTCGACAACACAGAAGTCGCATTTCAAAGCAAATCCGACCTCAAACTGCGTAAAGCTTACTGGCTTTTTAAGATGGTCGGACGCACTTCTTTGGTGAAACTGGGTAAAGGAATGACCTTCCTCGCCCTGAAGCTTCGCATTCCCATTGCGTGGATCATTCGCCCCACTATTTTTCAGCAATTCTGCGGAGGTGAAAGCATTGAAAGATGTGCCAAAACCACCAAGATTTTGGACGCTTACAACATCGGAACAATTCTCGACTATTCGGTAGAGGGAAAAGAAACCGAAGAAGATTTTGAAAGAACCACAAAGGAGGTCATCAAAACCATTCAGACGGCCGAAGGTAATCCGCACATTCCGTTTTGTGTTTTTAAAGTAACGGGGGTTGCACGTTTCGATTTGCTCCACAAGATCAACGAAGACGAGAAGCTCACCGAAGACGAAAAAGCGGAATTCAAAAAGGTCCACGAACGCATCGAAAGAATTTGCCAGACCGCTCACGAAGCGCGAACTCCGGTTTTTATCGATGCTGAAGAGAGCTGGATTCAGGACACCATCGATAGCATTGCCGAGGAAATGATGGCGAAGTACAACGATGAGAATGCGATCATTTACAACACTATTCAGCTTTATCGCCACGACAAGCTCGACTACCTGACGAGACTACTCGACATGGCCAAGGAGAAGAACTTTCGCCTCGGAGTGAAACTCGTTCGCGGGGCCTACATGGAAAAGGAAAGAAAGCGCGCTGACGACATGGGCTACCCATCACCGATTCAGCCCGATAAAGAATCGTGTGACCGCGACTTCGACTCTGCCATGGTTTTTTGCATGGAACACCTCGATGACATTTCTTTTTGCGCGGGAACCCACAACGAGGAAAGCTGCATGTATCTCGTGCAAATGATGAAGCAGTTCAACATCGAAGGTCCAGATCCACGAGTGTTTTTCGCACAACTTTTTGGAATGAGCGACCACATCAGTTTTAACCTTTCGAATGCCGGCTACAACGTGGCCAAATATGTGCCTTACGGTCCGATTCGCGAGGTGATTCCTTACCTCATTCGAAGAGCCGAAGAGAACACTTCTGTGAAGGGACAAACAGGACGCGAGCTCGGCTTGATTATGAAAGAGCTCAATCGCAGAAGATCTATGGCCGGAAATCGCGTGAATAAAGTTCGTTCGAAACCTCAGAGCGCCTAAGCGAAAAGTTTAGCAATCGCAATCTACTTCTCTTTCCAACCACTCTACTTTGGTGACGGTAGATGTGCTGTCTCCAGCGGCAAAAGTCATTCGGTAATTCTCAGATTCGCTCCGGGAAGCATCCACGATGTAGATCAACGGATTTTGGTGAACCTCGCTTAAATCAAACTGCACACTACCCGTTTCGAGCAGGTGGTAGAGATCGTCTTCAGTGATTTCGCGGCAATCCATCAGGCACTTGGCGCGCTCGGTAATTTGAAGTTCGGTTTCGTTGAGTCGCTTTAGTACTCGCGCATTTGGCGCCCAGCCAAACCAGTCGCGACCACCAAAAAGGATGATGCACAGCAAGGTGCCAATTCCCAATCCGATAAAAAATTTGTTGAAGCGTTGTCTGAAATTCATGCCACTGGTTTTTGCGACTTCAAAAGTACCAAAATGAGCTGCTAAATTTCTCTAAACGCTACTCAATTCGGAGCAGAAAAACTGGTAAAATCCATCACTTCGAATAACTTTGAACCTAAACACAACGATAGATGCTGAGCTGCAAGAACCTCACTTTTTCTTACGACAAGGACAACGCGCTGCAGTTTCCTGATTTCGAATGCGCCACAGGAGAGCACGTGCTTCTACTGGGAGCTTCGGGAACTGGGAAAACCACGCTGCTACATCTGCTTGCCGGCTTGCTAAAGCCCACAGGAGGAAAAATTGAAATTGCAGGAACCGACCTCACCGGGCTTTCACAAAAAAGGCTCGACAAGTTTCGTGGAGAAAAAGTGGGAATCGTTTACCAAACTGCTCACTTCGTTAAATCGCTCAGTGTGATCGACAATCTGATGATGCCTCAGTTTTTGACAGGCAAACCGACTCAACCACAGAAAGCAAAAGAATTGCTCGAGCGGCTCGGCATCGGCCACAAGGCCCACAGCAAGCCATCAGACCTAAGTGTTGGTGAGCAACAGAGAGCTGCCATTGCTCGCGCCCTTATCAACAACCCGGAAGTGATTTTGGCCGATGAGCCTACCTCCGCCCTTGACGATAAAAATGCTCTTGAAGTGTTGCACTTACTCGAAGATCAGGCTCAGGCCGCCAACGCCACGCTCGTGATTGTTACCCACGACAACAGACTCAAAAGTCACTTTGAAAAGCGCATCGAACTATGAATCTGATTAAAGTCAGCTGGAAAAACATTCAGTACAAACCTCTGAGTACAGGACTGAGCTTGCTGCTCCTGGCTTTTGGGGTGGGCATTATCAGTCTGCTGCTTCTTGTGGAAGTTCAGCTCAAAAACCAGTTCGACCGCAACATCAAAAATATCGACATGGTGCTTGGGGCAAAAGGCAGCCCGCTGCAACTTATTCTTTCAAGTGTTTATCAGGTAGATGCGCCAACGGGAAACATCAACTATCAAGAAGCGCAGCGAATAGCAAAAAACCCTTTTGTAGAAAAGGCCATTCCTCTGGCCTATGGCGACAATTTTAAATCCTACCGAATCGTAGGAACTACTCACGACTACGTAGATCACTACAGCGCTAAAGTGAAATCGGGAAAGCTCTGGTCGAAGGAATTCGAAGCTACAATCGGGAGCAAGGTTGCCCAAAACGAAGGACTCGAAGTAGGTGACACTTTTTACAGCGCCCACGGCCTGGAAGACACGACAGACATCCACAAGGACAAGGCATTTACCGTAGTGGGAATTTTCGAATCGTCAGGGACTGTGGTCGACCAGCTTGTGCTCACAGGAGTTCAATCCATTTGGGGAGTTCACGAAAGTCACGGGCATGACCATGATCACGCTCACGAGCACGAAGAGGACAGAGAAATCACGGCCATGTTTTTGAAAGTTCGCAACAAGATGGCACTCTTCAGCATTCCCAAACAGCTCGAAGATTCAAAGATTCAGTCGGTGTTGCCCTCTGTAGAAATCAATCGCCTAAACGAAGGATTTGGCATTGGCATGGGAACACTTCGGGTGATTGCAATCGCCATCATGATCCTATCTTTTGTTAGTGTTTTCATTTCGCTCTACAACTCACTCCGCGAGCGAAAATACGAGCTGGCACTGATGAGAAGTATGGGCGGAACCAGAGGCACGCTCTTCAGGCTGATCTTGCAGGAAGGACTGCTGCTGGCCATTCTCGGCTTTGTGATTGGAATTGTGCTTAGCCGCATCGGCCTTTTGATTTTGTCTCACTACATGTCCGAAAATTTCCATTATTCCCTGGATCAGATCGGAATGGTTAGCGGAGAATTTTGGATGTTGCTGATCACTATCTTTGTGGGAATTTTGGCTTCATTGTTGCCAGCTTACCGGGCAATGAAAATCGATATTGCAAAAACGCTTTCCAATGAATAAACACAGTTTTTATCTTCTTTTCGCAGGACTTTTGTTTTTTATGGGAGCACCCAAAATGGAGTACGATGAATTCAGTGACTTCTCATCTGAAGCTCCAGTCGAACTCACCTGGGATATGCTCACAGACGTAGAGTTTAAGGATGTATACGTGGAAGAAATTGACGCTTACTACTGGAAGCCAACCTTCGGGGAATCTGTCAAAAACCTGGAGGGTAAAGAAGTTTACATCACTGGCTACATCATCCCTGTGGACTACGATGAAAACTTTTACGTGCTCTCACGCTACCCTTACGCCAACTGCTTTTTCTGTGGTGGTGCGGGGCCAGAATCGGTCGTTGATCTTCGTTTCAAAAAAGAAGATGGAAAAACTTACAAGACGGATGAGCGCGCCACATTCAAAGGCACACTGCGATTAAACGCAGACGACATTTACGAGATGAACTACATCCTCGAAAACGCGGTGGAGTACAACTAGTCTTTTGGTTCATCCTCTCCATTTCCAATTTTGAATGCCAACATGGCCGAGAGCGAATTGTATTCGGCCATTGAGTATGTGGTTGACAATTCTACCACATGCCCCAATTTAAAACTAGCACCCACTGCGAAACGTGGCCGACTGTTGGTGGCTTCAACAGAAATGGGATCTGTGGTACTAAAAGCTTCCTGAACTGTAGGTGGTGCCGGCTTGGGAACAGCCTGATATTCCACTTCAAACGAATACGTACCGAGCATGTCGAACCTAGTTGAAGTGTTGTAGTATCCAACCAAACCGTAAATTGAAAGTAACTTGAAATCGTATGAGGCGACAGCCTCAAGATTCAGTGAGTGGTCAGTCATTCGAATTTCTTGATTCTCGCCTTCTAGTAAATCTTCCGGTTCGTGCCTAAAGGTAGAGTAGCTGTAGTAAGCTCCAATAATCGTGTGAAACTTTCTGTCCTCATCAGCAAAATACTGCGTGATGTCGTGTCGAAAACCTCCTCCAATTAAGAAGTGATTTACATCCAATACTTTGATTGGCGGAATTATTCGCAATTGCAACTCACTGGCTTGTGGCAAACCCATTCCAATTTGAAGAGCCGCTCCAGGCACTCCATTGTTGGGAGTCGTAATTCCCGAGAGAGCCGCGATCTCCTCTTCGTAGGTAACTGTTCCTCCCACGCCTCCCTGAACCCGGTAGATCAATTCCTGCTCTGTAGCCCCACCAAGCACTGTCGGCAACTCAGGATTTGAAGGATCCTTCAACCTGAGATTATCCGTAAAACCTACCTCGTTGAAGTTGAACTTTGTGTTTGGCGACCTCAAAAAAGTGGCCGTAGCCTGTACACCGATGCTAAAGGCAAACGGTTCGAGAATTTCGCCAGACGGCTGCCATCCTGAAACCTGGTTAGATCCGTAAGCGTCCAACACAGGACCGATGTACTCATTAGAGTACAACTGAAGGTTGTAAACGAAATCTTCTGTAGCCGCTTCAGAGTCGAAATCGATCAGCTGCGCCTGAGTATTGAAAACAGTAAAAAAGAGTGCAGGTAAAAGTAGAAGTCGTGACATCGATTTTGTTTTAAGCATTAGATCGGGTAAAAGTAAAACCCTAAAATGTCAAAACAATACGAAAGAAGAGCCTATTTGGATTTCATTTAATCTTGACTCCTTTAAATCACTCCTTAAACTTCAGCTTCTCCGACCTTCCCTTTCGGAAAATGCGGTTGCTGTTGCTCAGTCCTTTTCTCAACTCTCGTTGCTTTTCTTCCGGCAGGTGAATGATATCCTGGCAGTCGGATGAGCAGCATCCCTCGTACTTCTCTTTGCACTCATCGCATTGGATGAAAAGCAGATGGCAGGCATCGTTTACACAGTTGGTGTGCGTGTCGGCCGGTTTTCCACACTGGTGACATTTGGCAATCACTTCGTCAGAAATCCGCTCCCCTCTCCGATCGTCAAACACAAAGTTTTTACCGCGAAACTTATTTTTGATTCCCTCGAGCTTTGCTTTTCGAGTGTATTCGATAATTCCCCCATCGAGTTGATGAACATTTTCGAAACCTTCGTGCTTCAACCAGGCGCTGGCTTTCTCACAGCGAATTCCTCCGGTGCAGTACATCACGATGTTCTTGTCTTTCTTGTCCTGGAGCATTTCTTTCACCTTGGGCAGCTCCTCGCGGAAAGTGTCTACATCGGGTAATATTGCTCCTTCGAAATGCCCCACTTCGTGCTCGTAGTGGTTTCGCATGTCGATCAGGATCGTATCCTCGTGATCAGTCAATTCGTTGAACTCTTTTGCGCTCAGATGTTTTCCTCGATTTGTTACATCAAACGTTTCATCGTTGAGACCATCTGCAACTATTTTATCGCGGATTTTGATCTTCAATTTAAAGAACGATTTTCCATTGTCATCAACCGCGATGTTGAGTCTCACTCCATCCAGAAAAGAAATGGAATAAAGGTGTTCCTTAAAAGCGTCAAAGTTTCTGGTAGGTACAGAAATTTGAGCGTTGATTCCCTCACTCGCCACGTAGGTGCGGCCAAGCACACCGAGCTCATCCCAGTGGAGGAATAAATAATCGCGAAAAAGTTGGACATTTTTGATGTGAGCGTACTGGTAAAAAGAAAGCGTGGTGCGCTCCTCTTTACTGTTGGCGATCATCTCTTTAAGTACGCTCCTGTCGGTTTGGTTAAATAGCTTCTTCATTTACAATTGCAAGTTATAAACGGAAACCCTGCTTACCTTTCAGGATCCTGATTTGTTAAATAAAAGTGCAAAGATAACTATTTCAATTCGTTGAAATTTTCACAACGAATTTTAACAATTCATCGACAATTCCAACCCGTTCGCGGACGTTGATTAGCTGTTCGTTTGACGAACCAATTTTACACCCCTGACGGTGTTGAAAAAATGGGAGCTGGAATCACGTGAGTGACTCGATTTTTTGACTATTTTCAGGGGGCCTTAAAAACAAAATACACTGGAAAATGCTTGAATTCTGCAAGAAAGTTTTGACAAAGGTGAGTTTCGATCGCCTGCTTTTCAAAAAGGAGCTGAAGAAATCGATCAAGTGGTTAAAGAAAGATGAGCTAATCCAACTTCAAAAGTGGTGTGAAAACCGATTCGGTCACCTCTACCGTGACATTATTCAGGAATCATTTCCTCCGGCATTGGCCTGACCTTCATCTGGAAGCTCTTTAATGAATTCGAGGTTTCTCAGGAGACCTTCAAACTTTGTTCGTTTCACAGCCGATTTTCTAAATATTTCATTAAAAACATCGCGAGTAATCTCGTACCACTCTTCGCGTTTCATCTCGAGCAATTTCGGGTGAGGTTCGAAATGAGGTTCTTTGTGTGGTTTCGAAAACCTGTTCCAGGGACACACGTCCTGGCAGATGTCGCAGCCAAATGCCCAGTTTTCAAAGTTCCCTTTTTCCTTAATCGGAATTTCATCTCGCAGCTCAATGGTGTAGTAAGAGATGCATTTGCTCCCATCAACCACGTAGGGCTCGGTGATGGCATCTGTGGGACAGGCATCAATGCAACGGGTACAAGTTCCACAGTAATCTTTGATCGGACCATCGGGCACCAATTCCAAATCCAGAATCAACTCCGCCACGAAGAAAAACGATCCGCTCTGCTTGTTGATCAGATTGGTGTTTTTGCCCATCCAGCCAATTCCGCTTTTCTCAGCCCAGGCCTTGTCGAGCACAGGAGCTGAATCTACGAACACACGCCCTTCGATGTCGCCTACCTCTTCCTGTAGCCGATCAACCAAGGACTTCATTTTTTCTTTAATCACAAAGTGATAATCCTTGCCGTAGGCATACTTCGAAATTTTCGGTGCGCTGGGATCTTTCTGTGTTTCGGAGGGAAAATAATTGAGCAGCAGAGAGACCACAGATTTTGCTCCCGGCACGAGCTTTCTCGGGTCGAGGCGCTTATCGAAGTGATTTTCCATGTAGCGCATCTGCCCGTGCATTTCTTTCTTCAGGTAATTCTCTAGCCGTGGAGCCTGATCTTCCAGGAAATCGGCTTCGGAAATTCCACAGTAGTCAAAACCCATCTCCTTCGCCAATCGCTTTACGAGTGCCGTTCGCTCTTCTTTGATGTGTAAAGTGCGTGACATAAATTGGCGTTTTATTGACCGGGAGTTGCCAGTCTAAAGTCGCTAGAGCAATCGGCCCTGCGATGGATTTTTGTAAAGTCCTAGGTGCTTGTAGGCTCTTTCCGTCACCTGCCTTCCGCGAGGCGTGCGAATAATGAATCCTTCCTGAATTAAAAATGGCTCGTAGACCTCTTCGAGCGTTCCCTTGTCTTCTCCAACAGCAGTTGCAATTGTGGTGAGACCAACCGGTCCACCTGAAAACTTGTCGATGATGGCTGAGAGGATTTTGTTGTCCATTTCATCGAGCCCAAACTCATCGACATTCAAGGCCTCAAGTGAGGAATGAGTGATTTTCAAGTCGATCAGTCCATCTCCTTTTATCTGCGCAAAATCTCGAACTCTACGCAGCAGTGCGTTAGCAATTCTGGGCGTTCCCCGGCTTCTGCGTGCAATCTCATAAGCCGCGTCCTCTTTGATTGGAATATCCAAAATATGAGCGCTCCTTTCGACAATGTCGGTGAGTGTTTGAGCATCGTAATAGGAAAGTCGGCTATTGATCCCAAATCGAGCGCGCAACGGAGCTGTGAGCAATCCCGAACGTGTTGTGGCCCCCACTAGTGTAAATGGATTGAGTTCGATCTGCACAGTGCGCGCATTTGGGCCGGTATCAATCACGAGGTCGATGGCGTAGTCTTCCATCGCTGAGTAGAGGTATTCCTCCACTACTGACGAAAGTCGGTGAATTTCATCGATAAAAAGCACATCGTTTTCTTCGAGGTTGGTAAGGAGTCCAGCAAGATCACCCGGTTTGTCGAGCACTGGCCCAGAAGTGGTTTTTATCCCCACTCCCATTTCATTGGCAATGATATTGGCAAGAGTGGTTTTCCCAAGTCCCGGAGGGCCGTGAAGCAAAACGTGATCGAGCGACTCCGATCGCTTCTGCGCAGCTCTTACAAATACCAACAGGTTATCGAGAACTTTTCTCTGACCGGTAAAATCGTCAAACGTCTTTGGCCTGAGAACCCTCTCCAGCTCCTTGTCTGAAGACTGTTCGGCTTCTTCTTGAAAATTGAAATCGCTCATGCTTTTCTAATGGTTAAAACAAAGGTAAGGATTGACAACATCAATTTGCAATCAGAGTTCGTCACGAATGAGGTCCTTGTAGATCTCGGAAAAAAGCACTCTAACTTTTAGCAAATAAACCGGTGAAGTGAACTGGTAGTTGGTCGGCTCGTTGTTTACGATCATCAATCTGTAGCCCACACCTACTCCAAGTCCCAAATATTTTAATAGTCGATACTCTACTGCCATTGCCGGTTCGTAAGAAACCATCAAACCGGATTTTGTTCTTTGCTTTTCTTCGTTCTGATCCTTGTAAGTCAAATTGCTCCATCCTATCCCAAACTGAACGGGGATTGTTACATACCACTTGTTCTTTCTGTAAAACGTGTAGTCGAGGTAAGGTGAGAAATAAAAATAATGTAGGTCAGCTTCTCTTTCGAATGTTCTTTCTTCGGCTTCGAACTCATAAATAGTTTCAAAATCGGAGGCCAACCAATTAAACCCAAGACCATAGCCAATCACATTCTCGTAAGTGACTCCTGCTTTTACTCCGCGAATTCTGGCGCTTCTGCCTGTAATAAAAGAATTGCGAGTATCCAGCCGGGCTGTGAAAGAAGGCTCTCCTGAAAATGCAGCTTTGAGACTGTCACTTAGACTTGCCGGCTGGGCCGAAATGACACCAGAGAACAAGAGAGACCAAAACATAAAAATCACCAACTGCCGCATAAAAGAAATGTCCGTATTTAATTAATACGGACATTCCAAAGCTACAGTATATTTTCAATTTTTTAATGGCCCTCTTCGCCAGCTTTGAGCGGCACCGTTTGAGGGACAAAATCCGTATCGTAATCTGGATTACTGTAATCGTAAGGCCAACGGTGAACTACCGGCAGCTCGCCTGGCCAGTTACCATGTACGTGTTTCACTGGAGTTGTCCACTCGAGGGTGTTAGACTGCCATGGATTTTCTGGGGCACGTTGCCCGCGGAAAATGCTGTAGAACAAGTTGAAAAGGAACAATGCCTGAGCAACAGCTCCAATGATGGCGAATACACTAATCACTGTGTTGAGTTCCACAACCCAATCGAGGAACGGGAACTCTGAGTAGCTGTAATATCTACGTGGCGAACCAGCAAGACCGGTGAAGTGCATTGGGAAGAACACACCATAACCGCTTACAATTGTCAGCCAGAAGTGGGCGTAACCCAATTTGGTGTTCATCATCCTTCCAAACATTTTCGGGAACCAGTGATAAATACCACCGAGCATCCCAAAGATGGCCGACATTCCCATCACAATGTGGAAGTGACCAACCACAAAGTAAGTATCGTGAACTTGAATATCGAGTGCCGAGTCGGCAAGGATAATTCCTGTGAGACCACCAGTAACAAATGTCGATACCAAACCGATGCTGAATAGCATGGCAGGTGTGAATTTGATATTTCCTTTCCAGAGTGTTGTGATGTAGTTAAACGCTTTTACTGCAGATGGAATCGCAATCAAAAGAGTTGTGAATACAAACACAGACCCGAGGAATGGACTCATACCACTGATAAACATGTGGTGACCCCAAACAATAAACGAAAGGAATCCGATGGCGAGAATCGAGCCGATCATGGCGCGATAACCGAAGATTGGTTTTCTCGAATTGGTGGAAATAACTTCAGAGCTGATACCAAGAGCAGGAAGAAGTACAATATACACTTCAGGGTGTCCCAGGAACCAGAATAAGTGCTCATACAAAATTGGAGACCCACCAGTAACGTCAAGAGCTTCACCTCCGATGTAAATATCTGAGAGGTAGAAGGCCGTTCCCATACCGCGGTCCATCAAAAGAAGAACCACTGCAGAAACAAGAACCGGGAACGAAAGCACACCCAAAATGGCTGTTACCAAAAACGCCCAAATTGTAAGAGGAAGGCGGGTCATCTTCATCCCTTTCGTACGAAGGTTTACCACTGTAACGATATAGTTCAAACTTCCCAAAAGTGAAGATGCAATAAAGAGCACCATTGAGATCAACCAAAGAGTCATTCCCATTCCAGAACCAGGCATTGCCTGTGGAAGAGCACTCAACGGAGGATAGATCGTCCAACCACCTGACGCTGCACCGGTTTCGATGAACAACGATGATATCATGATCACACTGGATACAAAGAATAGCCAGTAAGAAAGCATGTTAAGGAATCCAGAAGCCATATCTCTCGCACCGATCTGAAGCGGGATGAGAAGGTTACTGAATGTTCCTGAAAGTCCTCCTGTTAAAACGAAGAAAACCATGATGGTACCGTGAATGGTAACCAGAGCCAGATAGGCGTTTCTATCCAAAACACCTTCGGGTGCCCATCGGTCTCCGAGGAATGTGTTGAGGATGGCAAAAGATTCACCGTCCCAACCAAGCTGGAGCCTGAAGAACACCGATAGCATCAGTGCCACGATCCCCATAACAACGGCAGTCAACATAAACTGCTTTGAGATCATCTTGTGGTCTTGAGAAAAGATGTATTTCGATACAAAACTTTCCTTGTGATGATGTGCATGTGCGTTTGCAGCCATAATTCTCTAGATCTATTTTCTTTCTAAATACTTTTAATCAGTCTTTGTTGCAATCTGCTGACTGAAATTATTCTTCCGGGTTTTGGGATTCTTCAGAAGCTGCCATTTCCGCACCTTCCATATTTTCAGATTCCTCACCCTCGTTCATCTCAGGATCTTCTGATTCTTCGTTTTGTTCTTCATTGCTGGCCTCTTGTTCTCCCATGGAGGCGCCAAAAGTTTCTTGTTCTGCCAACCAGGCCTGGTAGTCCTCTTCACTTTCAACTACAAGTTTGATTTGCATATTGAAGTGAGCCGAACCACAAATCTTGTTGCAGAGAAGCACATAGTCAAAATCGGGGTTTTCCGTGATCTGACGCATGCTGTCAGTAGTAATTGTCGGAGTCACTTTGAATCGTGTTGGCACGCCAGGAACAGCGTTCATTTGAGCTCTCAGATGAGGGAGGTAAGCCGAGTGAATCACATCACGGCTTCTAAAGATCATCTCTACCTCACGGCCAACTGGCAGGTGGAATTCACCTTTCATGATTTTGTCATCCATCCCAGCTTCCCAGGCATTGATTCCATCGATTTCATATGACTCGAGATCGTAAACTCGCTGTTTGTGGCGAGTAAGTCTGTACTTTCGGTCTTCGAGAGCTTCAACCTGATCTTCCGGAAGCAACAACATTTCTTCACTTTGCAATCTCTCTTCCAGAGTCTTGATCTCTTTGTCAAGTTCTGCAATCTTTTCGTTGATGGTTTTGTCGGTGATCAAACCGAGCGGATTCATCGTGCTGATCACATTGAAGTTGGCAGCTCCGAAAGCCCCATTCTCTCCAGGATAGCGGGCAGTCCAGTCGAATTGCTTCGCATAGATCTCCACTTGTAGTGTTCCTTCAGAAGCCTTTCCTGTAATGTCGCTCCATGTTCTCAATCCGTAGATGATCAAGAAGGCAAGAACGATAGAAGGGATTACTGTCCATACCAATTCCAGACGGTTATCGTGTGGGAAGAATTTCGCCTTGCGATCCTTTCTGAAGTAGTACTTAAATGAGAAGTAGAACAGCAGCGTGTTCACAATGAAAAACACAGCAATGATGATCCACAAGTTGATCGTCATCAATTGATCCATTGCAGCACCGTGTTCAGATGCGGCAGGTGGAAGATAGTTGCCATACTCGACCATCAGGTAAATTACACCCGCATAAAAAGCGAGCATAAATACAATCATCAACACGGCATTCAACTTGTTGTCAGCGTGGGAGATCTCCTCTTCGCGCTTATTTCGCATTTTCGCGGAGAGCTCATACACTTTTGCCAGCTGGGCAATTGCGATTATTCCCAAAATGACAACCAATACGATGAGAAGCTTCAACATGGCTTTTTATCTATTTTCTTCTTTCTTAATTCTTTCTTTCTCTACCTGTTAGATATGGTGGTTTTTACTTTCCTCCATATAAGGATTGTTCACTGGAACGAGCGGTGCCTTAGACAGGGCATTAAGCACCACGTGAATAAACAATCCGAGGAAACCGAGTGCTAGCCCGATCTCAAATAATCCGAACACGTTGTGGTCGTGCATTGTTCCAGGAATAATCATCAAATAAACATCTACGAAGTGACCAACAAAGATCAAGGTGGCCACAAACATGAGATAGTTGGTGTTTCTTTTTGCATCGCGCGCCATCAGGATAAAGAATGGAGCAGCGAAGTTGATCGCGAACATCAGGAAAAATGGCGTCATATAGTTGGCGTATCTCGTTTCGAAATAAACCACTTCTTCAGGAATGTTCGAGTACCAAATCAACATGTACTGTGAGAACCACAGATAGCACCAGAGCAAGCTGATGGCAAACATCCATTTACCCATATCGTGAATGTGTGATTCATTCACTTTCTGCAGGTATCCCTTTCCTTTGAGCCAAAGCACAAGTGACACTGAGAAAATCATAGTGGTCACCCACATTCCGGAAAATGCATACCAGCCGTACATCGTACTAAACCAGTGCGTGTCGATAGACATTAACCAATCCCAGGCAAGTGCCGATGAGAAAACGGCAAACAAAACAAGGAAAAGTGCAGAGCGCTTGAAAACAAGCTTGTGAATTCGCAGGCCTCCTTCTTCGTCTTCTTCGAGCGATTTCTTTCTAAACCATTTAGCGGCAAACCAGAAAATGGCGATGTAAATGATTGTTCTGATCCAGAAGAAAACATTGTTTAGGTAAGCGTGCTTTCCTGCAATGATGTGATCAAAATCAGGGTTTTCTACAACCGAAACACCAGCCTCCTGAGCTTCTTCCTTTTCCATGTAGTACTCAGGGTGATCGGTCTCCATGGTGCTTTCCACCACGTATTCCGAGTAAGTAGCCTCATCCATCCAGTGGTAGATGTGATTCCAGTGAAGTGATGCACCAACGAAAACGAAGATCAAAACAATTGACCCAATCGGCACGAATGCATACATCGCTTCAAAAATTCTCTTCAATTGAGCCGACCAGGCTACTTCCGCAGCATACTGCAACGCGTAAAAGAAGAGTGCTCCAAGAGCAATTCCGTAAAAGAAGAATCCATTGACCAACAAGTTGGCCCACCAGCGCATGTGGTGATATTCTTCGGGGTTCACCCAGCCTTCGGGAGCCGAATCGGTGAAGAAACCTACAATCAGGGCAACCAATCCGATGGCCATCAGGATGTAGGTAAATACTTTTGTCTTTGCTGGAAATGTAAAATTCATTTCTGGTCGCTCTTTAACAATATTCTAATTATTCACTTTCTGTTGATGCAGCCTCAGTATCGCCTTCTGCGTTAGCCTGAGCACCGTTTTCATCTATAGCAAATCCGTTTTCATCGAACTCTGGCGTTTCTCCGCTCATGAGTGTGCGCACATACTGGATCACGATCCAGCGCTCTTTTGGAGAAAGCTGTGATGCGTGTGAACCCATCAAACCTTTTCCGTAAGTGAGTGTGTGGTACATTTTTCCATCGGGAAGGCCCGCACGACTTTGATATGAAGGAACTACAGGGTACTTTCCACCCGCTTTCATTGTGATGCTTCCGTCTCCTTCTCCTCCTTCGCCATGGCACTGAATACAGAAAGTAGTAAAGATTTCCTGTCCTTCTTCGATGTATTCTTTCTTGGTTGGGAGTGGACTTTTCAGTTCCGCTCCAGCCGCCTCATAGCCATCAGTATTGTTCGGATAAGGATAAGGCATCTGAAATTTTGCTTCTTCCTCTGATGCAAATTCGATTGTTCCCTCTACAGGTTCTCTCGCAGACTGAGTTTCTGGATTATCATAATCCACATAAGCCTCAATTGCAGGTGAGCGATACATATCTGGCATGTATTCCACTCCAGGACTGTTTGGGTCATCGGTACAAGAAGCCAACACCAACACTGCAGCGAGTGCTACTGTAGTTCCGGCTTTTTTATGTCGATTCATCATTTTCATCTTTTCCGTTTCGATTATTCCTCGATATCCTCAATTTCCTTTACACTCAGTTCCATTAGTCCAGACTCCTTTAGCATCCCTTCGAGGGCTGACGAGTCGTGATTAGGATTTTCTTCGGTTGTGATTTCCATCACAAACGCATCATCAGTAGTTCTTGGATCCGGATTGCTAGCTGGCATACCTGGAAGCGTTCCGTTTCTCAATAAGTAAGTAATGGCCATACCATGAGCAGCACAGAGCACACTAAACTCAAAGGTAATCGGCACAAATGCCGGCAAGTTTTGAATGAGGGTAAAGTTTGGCTTACCACCAATGTTGGCTGGCCAATCGTAAATCATAAAATACCACATTCCCAAAAGGGCAAGTGTCATCCCTCCCATGGCATACATAAAGGAGGCAATGGCCAAACGCGTTCTTTTGACTCCGATGATGGGGTCCAATCCGTGAATCGGGAAAGGCGAGTACACATCTTTCACGTGCACACCTCCGCTCACGAGCTTCTCTGCGGCAGCCATGAGCGTCTGCTCATCGTCATACATCGCGTGTAATACTTTCTGCGCCATTTATCTAAGTTCTTTAATAACTATTAAATGCTCTGTTTAATTAATCTTTCTTCTTTTGAGCCTCACCGGTAACTTTCAAAATCGACTTCAACTCATTTAGTGCCAACACCGGGAAGAATCTCGCAAACAACAAGAATAGGGTCATGAAGATTCCAATTGTCCCCAGGAAAACTCCGATATCGATCGGTGTTGCGTGGAACATCGCCCATGAGGAAGGCACGTAATCTCTGTGGATAGAAGTCACGATAATCACGTAACGCTCGAACCACATACCGATATTCACAATGATCGACATGAAGAAAGTAAACATCAGGTTTCTTCTCAATTTTCTGAACCAGAAAAGCTGCGGACTCACTACGTTACAAGTCATCATGATGTAGTAAGACCAGGCGTAAGGTCCAGTTGCACGGTTGATGAATGCGTAAGATTCGTATTCAACACCTGAGTACCACGAGATGAAAAGCTCAGTGAGGTAAGCCACACCGACAATTGATCCCGTTACGATGATTACAATGTTCATGTACTCCACGTGCTTGATGGTGATGTAGTTCTCCAGTTTGAATGCCTTTCTCATGATGAGAAGGAGCGTTTGCACCATGGCAAAACCTGAGAATACCGCACCTGAAACGAAGTAAGGCGGGAAGATGGTGGTGTGCCATCCCGGAATTACTGACGTTGCAAAGTCCATCGATACAATCGAGTGAACGGAGAATACAAGTGGAGTTGCAATACCTGCCAAAACGAGAGAAACTTCCTCGAATCTGTTCCAGTGTTTTGCTCTTCCTGTCCAGCCAAAGCTGAGCATCGCGTAGATTTTCTTCGGAAGTGGCTTCACCATTCTGTCGCGAATAGTCGCAAAGTCAGGAAGAAGTCCGATGTACCAAAACACAAGTGAAACACTGAAGTAAGTAGTAATCGCAAAAACGTCCCAAAGGAGTGGTGAGTTAAAGTTGGGCCAAAGCGAACCAAATTGGTTCGGCAGTGGTAGCACCCAGTAAGAAACCCAGATTCTACCCATGTGGATTCCAGGGAAAGTAGCTGCCATGATCACGGCAAAAATTGTCATCGCCTCTGCAGATCGGTTAATTGCCATTCTCCATTTCTGGCGGAAAAGCAAAAGTACCGCTGAGATCAGCGTTCCCGCGTGACCGATACCAACCCACCAAACAAAGTTGGTGATATCCCAGGCCCAGCCTACAGTTTTGTTCAATCCCCAAACACCGATACCCGTACCGATCAGGTAGAGGATGCATCCCACACCGTAAAGTGCGATCAAACCAAAAATGGTGATTAGGAGATACCAAAGCTTCGGTGCTGGTGCCATAATTGGCGCCACAACATCATCTGTGATGTCTTTGTAAGTTTTGTCGCCCAGGATCAGGGGCTCTCTTATTGCCGCTTCTTTCTGCATTTTCTAGATCGGTTTTTTAGGCTTGATCACTTTCTTCAATATTTCTCACTTTGACCTGATAGTAAATATTAGGTCGCGTTCCAGTCTCTTCCAACATGTTGTAAGACCTTACATCAGCAGACTGATTGTTCACTGAAGATTTCTTGTCGTTGAGGTCTCCAAATGTGATGGCGTTGGTCGGGCAGGCATCTGCACAAGCAGTCTGAATCAGTCCGTCCGGCACTGGTGTGCCTTCTCTCTTCGCTTCCAACTTTCCTGATTGAATACGCTGAACACACATAGAGCATTTTTCCATTACTCCGCGTGAGCGAACTGTCACGTCTGGGTTCAATACCATTCTCATCAGGCTGTCTTGCGCTGGGTTTACTCCCTCAAACTTGGCGTAGTCCTGGTAGT
Organism: Halocola ammonii; assembly: GCF_049334165.1. Taxonomy (NCBI): domain Bacteria; kingdom Pseudomonadati; phylum Bacteroidota; class Flavobacteriia; order Flavobacteriales; family Halocolacceae; genus Halocola; species Halocola ammonii. Next base: position 77,774 of record NZ_JBEGHD010000006.1, on the reverse strand, counting down.
TGAACCAGTTGAAACGTCTCACTTTATAAGGGCAGTTGTTGGCGCAGTAACGAGTACCGATGCAACGGTTGTAAGTCATTTGGTTAAGACCTTCATCACTGTGTGAAGTGGCCAATACCGGACAAACAGTTTCACAAGGAGCGTGGTTACAGTGCTGACACATCACAGGCATGAAAACCGTCTGAGGGTTTTCTGCTGGATCTTCCATCGCCTCGTACATGGAAATTTTACCCATGTCCTGCTCTTCTGCTTTCTCCTTGGTCATGTCCGAAGAGTAGTAGCGGTCGATACGCATCCAATGCATATCGCGGTAGCGTCTCACTTCGTCTTTACCAACAACCGGAACGTTGTTCTCAATGTGGCAGGAAGTCACGCAGGCACCGCATCCGATACAGCTACTCAAGTCGATGGCCATACCCCAACGGTGTCCAACTTCTTTAATCGCGTGCTCTTTCCACAAGTCGGCATTTGTAGCGCGTTGTCTATCCTGAGCAGTGATTTCTCCATCCCCATTCACGTCTTCGTGAATAGTGAGTGTTGGATATTCGTTGAATGAAGCTTGCCCTCTCGGCTTGTCTGATTCAGCTTTGTAAGTTGAGAAAGTTGTTTCTTTCACAACTGAATCTCGGCCCATAACAGTACCGTGAATCTGAACTGAAGCAAGTGGGTATGTCACTTCTTGCTTTTCCAGCTGAGCATTAACAGCGTGGTAAACAGGAAGGCCATTTATCATTGTTGCCATTGGGAAGACATTCTTTCCAATTGGCGCCATTTCTTTTTCTCCTGGAACGTATCCAGCGTTGTAATTCGGAGTGAAGTCCGCGTTTGTAAATGCCGCTTTTCCAATTTCCTCAAGTCCATCTCCACGACCGTAACCGAGGGCGATACCCACAGTTCCGCGCTTCTGACCTGGCTGTGGGTAAACCGGAAGAGTAACTTCTTTTCCGTTTACTGTCACTTTTGCCATGCTGGCGTACTCGCGCTCACTGATGTGGCGGTTGTAGCCAAGCTCATCGATGTCCGATGGCGACATGGTAATGTAGTTGTCCCACGTGAGACGAGAAACAGGATCTGGAAGCTCTTGCAACCACGGGTTGCTGGCCTGGTTACCAGTTCCGATTCCTACTTTTTGGTAGAAGGCAATTTCAAATCCTTCACCAGCCTGACTTGCTTTTTGGGCTGCAGCCTTAGAGGCCGCAATAGCATCGCCAGTAAATGCAATAGCCGCTGCCGCCTGTTGATCACCTTCTTCGGTGGCCATTTCTGTTTTGACGGGAGCGTTTTTCATCGTTCCTCTCAACACAGCCATGTTCCAGTCCTTGTCGGAGTTCATTTTGGCTTTTGTGTAAGCAGCGTTGTAATTCTTTCTAAGGTAAGTGTAGTAGTCTTCGTTGTTACCAGACCATTTCAGGAAGTTCTCCTGAGCCGGACGCGAATTGAACAACGGAGCAATTGTCGGCTGAGCCAAATCTACACGACCATTGTAAGGACTGAAATCGTTCCAGCCTTCGAGGAAGTGAGTGTCGGGAGCTTGAACCGCGCAGCGAGAAGCAGTTTCATCGCTGAAAAGGTTGAAGCAAGCTGAGTTTTTCACCTTTTCAAGTCCGGTTCTGAAAGCTTCAGTATCGTACCATGAATAAGCTGGATTGCATCCGTAGACAATCATAGTGTCCACAGAGCCGCTATTCATTTCACTTACCAACTGAGCTACTTTTTCGTCATCGCCTTTAAACAAGTTGATTGGATTGCTCAGGTCGATCGTAGAACCGTAGTTCCCTAGCTTGGCGTTGATCGCATTGACAAGTGTTTGAACTTGCGGATCGTTGCTTCCAGAAACAACGAGCGACTCACCTCTGGTGCTTTTCAAAGCTTCTGCCGCTTTGATGATCGCGTTTTCATTAAGTCCTGATGCATCTACAGAAGGACCACCTCCAACAGCGTTGAGAAGTGCTGCGGCAACTAATCCTTCCTGAGAAGGCTTGATGGCAGTTCTGTGATCGGCATTGGTACCGGTAAGGCTCATTACGGTTTCGAACTGGAAGTGCTTCGACATCCAGTCACCGTCAGGTTTTCTGGTTTTGGCGTACTGACCAACGTATTGGTTGTGCATCAACCAGTTTGCGAGAAAGTCTGCAGAAATGCTGACAATCGTTTTCGCTTTTGAAAAATCGTATTTCGGAATGCCATCCACACCGAAGTCGGCTTTATTGGCCTTTCTCATTCCAGCATAAGAAACCGCATCGTATTGAATATGCTCAGCGTTGTGAGCCTGCACGAATTGGTTAATCGCTTTTTGAGTAGTCGGGCTGGCAATTGAAGAAGTCAAAACTTTGATGTTGCCACCGGCCTGGAGTGCACTGCTCATGCGCTCGTCCACCTGCTGCCAGGTTGCATCCTGACCGTCAACCTTTGGCTGCTTCAGTCTTGCTGAGTCGTAGAGCGGCAAAATTGAAGAGTTGATTCGCGCATTGAGCGCTCCTCCGTCAATTCCATGCTCGCGATTGCTCTTGATGAGAATCGGACGCCCCTCGCGGGTTTTCACCAACAGGTTACCGTAGTCGCTTCCATCGTAGAAAGTAGACGCATAGTAGTTGGCAACACCGGGAGTGATCTCCTCGGGTTTGTTAACGTAAGGAATTGACTTGGTTACCGGAGTTTCGCAGGCAGCGAGTGTAGCAGCAGCCACACTAAAGCCCATAAACTTGAGAAAGTCGCGTCTTCCGGTAGAAGTCTCTTTCAATTTATCATCCGACAGGAACTCATCAACAGATTGCTCCTGAGGAAATTCATTTTCCATAGACTCTTTGAAGGCAGCCGTGTTATCCAGCTCCTCGAGTCCAGTCCAATATTTCTTTGTGTTTCCCATTGGGCGCTCTCAAAATTATTTTAGTAGTGACACTTGGCGCATTCCCATCCGCCCAGTTCTTTCACTGTAATTTTTTCGTCTTCGAGATATTTTCTCAATTCTTCTCTACCACGCTCGCTGTCTACCAGTCTGTCGTGGATTTCCTGATAGTAACCGTTCTCAGAATCGGCTACCTGTACAGAAGCTTTATTGTGACACTCAATGCACCAACCCATCGTGAGCGTTGGCTTAGAGAGTTCGATTGCTCCTTTAGTCTTGTTGTTGTCTTCTACTGGCGACACGCGACCTACAGTGTAAGTTTCAACCGGTCCGTGGCAGTTTTGGCATTCGAGGCCAGCCACTTCAACGTGCTGCGAGTGGTTGAAGTAAACGTGATCTGGGAGGTTGTGCACCTTCACCCACTTCACAGGCTTGGTTTCGTAGTCTTCTATATAAGTACCCATCTCCGGGTCGAAACCGATCGCGTCATAAATTTTTTGGATTTCTGCGGTAGCCTCATCGTTGTGACCTTTCTTAATACCAGTGTGGCAGTTCATACAGATATTCACTGAAGGAATTCCTGAGTGCTTCGACTTGCTGGCAGAGTGGTGGCAGTACTGGCAATCGATTTTGTTTTTACCAGCGTGCAACTTGTGTGAAAACTTGATCGGTTGCTCTGGGCGGTAACCAACGTAAACACCGATATCCATTGCTGCCTGATACGCAAGCACGAGAATAAAGACGGTGATAAAAAGGCCAACCAGAGAAACCGACACTCTGTTTTTCCAGGCCCATTTTTTGAATCTCACAAAGTAACCTTCGCTCGCTAGTGCCTCACCAGTCTTCTGCTGGTGCATGTAGGCTTGAATTTGTCTTCTGATTCCGGCTGCTGAAAGTGCGATGATCAGGAAGATGATTCCGAGGATGAGGAACCAAACACCGTAAGACGACTCTTCGTCATCCTCTGTGGTGTAGTCATCGTCCCATGCATACCAATCTTCTCCTCCACCGGCTGCCATATCTTCTCCACCACCTCCGTGGTCACCTTCGATCACCCAGGTGAGAATGTGGTTGATGTCTTCAGCGCTAACCGCTTGTGCCTGCATCATTCCAAAGCGCGGCTTGTATTCAGCCACCATGGAGTTCACGTACTGGTCACCGGCATTGAGTGCTTCGTTCGGATTCTGAATCCAGGTTACGATAAGCTCTTCTTTGCCTTCCCAGCGCTCTTCAATTCCTTCGAGCCCTGGTGCCGCAAGCACTTCTCCGGTTGGGTAGTGACAGGATGCACAGTTATTATTAAACAATGTCTCTCCCTTGGCCATGTCGCCACCAGTAAAAATACTGCCTTCGCCATCTTGCGCCAACATTGACGAAGAAGCAAAAATTGCAGTAACAACAAATACTGTGGTGAGTAGATTGGACAAGTTTAAAATCCAGGTTGGTCTATGGTTCATTTCTCGATACGGTTTCAGAACAACGTCCCTCATTTTCGCGCGCAAATTTAAGGGATAAATCAGTTTGGGTTGGTCAATTGTCACAAAATTGTCAACCTCGAATTTAATTTAAATCGATTCTAAATTGTGTTGAAGTCGGCAACTTTGAACAACTATCTGGACCTAAGCTCATCAACTGACGGTTACTCAAATTGTTTGCACGCGGCTTCAATTTCGAGCTAAAATAAGGCTTTTAAAATTTTACATTTGTTTGTCCGTTCATAGCTTATCAAAAAAGAAAATTGGATAATGAGAAACCTCTTATTAATATGTATACTCTTCGGGCTTTCGCTCGGAAATAACCTGCAAGCGCAAGACGATGACCCGTGGTGGAAAAAGCTCTTTAAGTCGGATGATACAGAGAACACCGATCAGCAGCAAGGAGACCAACCTGAAGAGAAAGAGTCTGTTTTGGACAACTACAAGCTGGGAGAAGAAGAAACTGCAGATGCCACCCTGCCTCGCTCTTTGAAAAGAGAACCGGGAAACATAAACTACAAAAAAGACTCGCGCATCGACAGCCTGAATCAGCGGATGATTAATGACCCCGCTGAGCTACGCGGGTTTAGAGTCCAGATTTTCTTCGGCAGTCTCGATCAGGCCAGAGAAGCCAGAGCTGAGTACATCAAGCTCGAACGGGATGACGATTGCTACCTTGAGCAAAGCCCACCCAACTTTGGCGTTAGAGTTGGTGATTTCCGTACCAAGGAAGAAGCCTACGAAGTTCTGGTTGAGTTGAAAAAGATTTACCCTTCGGCCTACATTGTCCCCGACAAAATTGAGCTTCCCAAGCTGCCGGAATAGAAATTTCAGCACTTAGATAAAACAATAAAGAGGTCTCAATGGACCTCTTTTTTTGTGACTTTATTTTACTGACAACCTGCTTCTTTTCTTTGAGAATGCTTTATTAAAACTTGTAGCCAAACTCTACATCAGAGATTACGATTGTACTGTCTACAATTGTATCCTGTACCACGGCATCGAGCAATCCTTCTACGTAAAAATCATCGAATTCCTCGATATGCTCAATGTTGGTAATTTCTAAACGAATTTCGCAAACTTGCCTTGCATTTAGATAAGTATTGTTACCATCTTCATCTAGAAAATCTTCATCATAATCTGAAAAAATGCACCACGGTCTCGATTGATCTGTCGTATCTGTAGAATAAAAAACTCCTTCTTGAAGTTGTGAAGTTTTACCAATATGAAGGGATTCGGCATCACTACAATTTTGGATCGTAAAAGTCATGTAGCCTTCTTCAAAATCAAGGAATCCACTTGGATAAAAAGTACCATAAATACTCACACAATTCCAACTTCCGTTGTACTGGAATTCTTCTCCATTTACCTTACCTGAAAAATAGGTGTCATAGTCATCTTGCTGGGTCTGCTCGTTTTCGTTATCATCAGGGGAGTCAATTTCCTTTTTACAACCAAAAAGAAAAAGGGCAAAAACTCCAAAAAGCAGCAATAGCTTGAAATGTTTGTGGATGTTTTTCATAATTAGCTTGTTCTAGTTTCTGAAAGATAAGGAAGTCTGAGAAATGCTATGGGTACAAACAAAAAAAGAGGCCCATCAAGGCCTCTTCTTTTAATATTTCTATAAACTGAGCTTACAGCGTCTGCTTCACTTCCACTTCTTCGTAAGCTTCGATGTGATCGCCTTCTTTGATGTCGTTGAACTTGTCTACGTTCAAACCACATTCGAAGCCTTTCTTCACTTCTTTCACATCGTCCTTGAAGCGCTTCAGTGATCCGAGCTCTCCGGTGTAGACCACAATGCCCTCGCGGATGACTCTCACTTTGCTGTTTCTTGTAATCTTGCCTTCGAGCACGAAGCAACCGGCAATGGTTCCGACCTTGGAGATCTTGAACACATCGCGGACTTCGGCAGTTCCCACCACCTTCTCTTCGATTTTTGCAGAAAGCAGACCTTCCATCGCTTTCTTCATCTCGTCTATGGCTGCGTAGATTACAGAGTAGTGTCTGATTTGAATTTCCTCTTTCTCTGCGAGTTTTCTGGCAGAAGCCGATGGTCTCACCTGGAATCCGAGGATAATGGCATCGGAAGCTGAAGCCAGCAACACGTCCGACTCGGTGATGGCACCCACAGCTCTGTGGATCACGTTCACCTGTACTTTTTCTGTGCTGAGTTTTTGGAGTGCATCGGTAAGTGCCTCAACGGAACCGTCCACGTCACCTTTCACAATGAGGTTAAGCTCCTGGAATTCTCCAATGGCGATACGTCTTCCGATCTCTTCGATGGTGATGTGTTTCTGCGCACGAACACCCTGCTCACGCTGCAGCTGCTGACGTCTGTTGGCGATGTTACGGCTCTCGCGCTCGTCTTCGAGAACGTAGAACTTGTCACCTGCATAAGGAGCGCCATCCATACCGAGAATACTCACCGGCATTGCTGGGCCTACTTCATCAACAGCCTGTCCTCGCTCGTTGTGCATGGCTTTTACTTTACCACTCCACTGACCGGCAAGCACCGGATCTCCAACTCTCAGCGTACCTGCTTCTACAAGCAGAGTAGTCACGTAGCCGCGACCAACATCAAGTGTGGCTTCGATTACGGTTCCGTGTGCTCGCTTGTCTGGGTTTGCCTTAAGATCGAGCAGCTCGGCTTCGAGCAATACTTTTTCGAGCAGGTCGTCTACGTTTTGCCCTTTCTTGGCAGAGATTTCCTGCGACTGGAATTTCCCTCCCCATTCTTCGAGAAGGATATTCATTTGCGAAAGCTCTTCGCGAATTCTATCCGGGTTGGCGTCTGGTTTATCAATTTTATTGAGTGCGAAAATCATAGGGATTCCCGCTGCCTGAGCGTGGTTGATGGCCTCCTTGGTTTGCGGCATCACGTTGTCGTCCGCAGCAATTACAATGATGGCGAGGTCGGTAACCTGAGCACCACGAGCACGCATGGCAGTAAATGCCTCGTGACCCGGAGTATCGAGGAAAGTGATTCTTTTTCCATTATCAATTTCCACATTGTAGGCTCCGATGTGCTGAGTAATCCCCCCAGCCTCTCCGGCAATTACGTTCGCCTTACGGATATGGTCAAGCAACGATGTTTTACCGTGGTCAACGTGACCCATCACCGTCACAATTGGCGGACGGGGCTGAAGATCTTCCGGATCGTCTTCTTCGACCTGAATTGCTTCCTGAACATCTGCAGAAACGAATTCTACGTCATAGCCAAATTCTTCGGCAATGATCGTAATCGTTTCGGCATCCAGTCGCTGGTTGATGGAAGCGAAAATACCGAGCGACATACAAGCACCGATAATGTCTGTTGGCGACTTGTCCATCATGTTGGCCAATTCACTAACAGTCACAAACTCGGTGAGCTTGAGTGTTTTTTCTTCTTCCTGCTGCTTTTGAGCTTCCTCTTCAGAACGCTGAGCCACAGCTTCACGCTTGGCTTTTCTGAGCTTGGAAGATTTCGATTTTCCGCCACCGCTAAGGCGTGCGAGTGTTTCCTTGATTTCTTTTTGGATGTCGGCTTCGGTAACTTCAGGTCTGTCCTGACCTTTCTTACCTCCTTTTTTGCCTTGTCCTGGTCCCTGTCCTTTGCGATCGCCCTGCTTGCCAACGTCAACTTTGGAGATGCGTTTACGCTTGCGTTTTTTCTTCGACTGTGTGTCTGAAGATGAAGCTACAGGCTTTTTCTTCTTGCGATCGTCCTTTGGAAGTTCAATTTTTCCAACTACGTTGGGACCGCTTAGTCTTGTAGTTCCAGCTCTGATCACCGAAGACTTCTCATCTTCAGCCTTTTTCTCGTCACTGGCTTTTTTATCAGCAGCTTCTTTAGCTTCCTTCTCGGCTTTGGCCGCTTTTTCAGCTTCGGCCTTTTCCTTCTCAGCTTTTTCTTTAGCTACTTTTTCGGCCTTCTTCTTCTCTTCGGCCTCTTTTTCTTTGTCTTTCTTCGACTTCTTGTCCGGACGCGTTTTTTGGTTGAGCTTGTTCAGATCAATTTTCCCAACTACGCGAGGGTTTTTCTCTCCTTCAGCAGCCTCCTCTTCGGCAATTGGCTCTTCGGGAGCCTCTTCCTTTTCTTCTTCCTTCTCTTCAGCTTTGCTCTCTTCAGGGACGTCTACTTCGATGATGTCAGCATCTGATTCTTTTTCCTTTTCGGGCTCATCAGATGATTCGGCAGACTCTTCTTCTTCTTCCACCTCTTCAGTGGTTTCTTCTGTGTCTGTCGTTTCGGCTTCAGTTTCTTCCGCTTCAGCTGCAGTCTCTGCAGATTCCACCTCTACTTCCTCTTCGTCTTCGTCCTCTTCGTCTTCTTCCACACCTTTCTTAGACGATTCGAGTGAAATGGTTTTTCTCTCTTCGCGTGTGAGGTTCGCTTTTTTGGACTGCTCTTTCAGTTTTTGATCTGTCTGAAATTGGTCCACAAGCTTGTCGTACACCTCGGGCTCAACCTTGGTATTGGGCTTAGCATCGATGTCGATTCCCTCTTTATTGAGGTAATCCACGATGGTGCTGATACCAACGTTCAATTCCCTGGCGGCTTTACTTAACCTTACTGCCTTTTTAGTTTCTGACATACAGTGTTTCTCTCTAAAGTTGTTTTCTGAGCTTGCGCTAAATATATCAATAATCTTATTCCAACTCTTCTCTCAGGATATTCAATACCGCCTGAACGGTTTCGAGCTCGAGATCGGTACGCGAAACGAGGTCGTTTTCGTCCAGCTCGAGGACGCTACGAGCGGTGTCGCAACCAATGGCTTTTAGCTCATCGATAATCCAGCTGTCAATTTCATCTGCAAACTCTTCCAAATCGACATCGTCAATTTCCGCATCGCTTTCGCGGTACACGTCAATCTCAAACTCCGTGAGCTTGCTAGCGAGCTTAATGTTGTGCCCACCTTTGCCGATTGCAAGTGAAACCTGATCGGGGCGGAGGAACACATCGGCCTTCATGTTTTCTTCATCGAGTGTGATGGAAGAAATCTTTGCCGGGCTCAAAGCTCGTGATATCAGCAACTGATTATTGGAAGTCCAGTTGATGACATCGATATTTTCGTTTTTCAATTCTCTCACAATGCTGTGGATGCGGGCTCCTTTCATACCCACGCAGGCTCCTACCGGATCTACTCTGTCATCGTAAGACTCTACAGCAACTTTGGCTCTTTCGCCTGGTTCTCTGACAATCTTCTTGATGGTGATAAGTCCATCAAAAACTTCTGGCACTTCCTGTTCGAAAAGTCTTTCGAGGAATTCAGGAGCTGTGCGCGAAAGGTAGATTTGCGGGTTGTTGTTTCGCATATCCACTTTGGCAACTACGGCTCTCACCGTGTCGCCTTTTTTGAAAAAGTCGGAAGGAATTTGCTGATCTCTCGGGAGGATGAGCTCGTTGTCTTCATCATCGATGATGAGCATTTCGCGTTTCCAAATTTGGTAAACCTCACCGGTGATGATTTCACCCACGCGTTCCTTGTACTTCTGGTAGATATGATCTTTTTCGAGATCGAGAATACGCGAAACGAGGTTTTGGCGCAAAGACAAAATGTTTCTGCGACCAAAGTCATTAAGTGTAATTTCCTCAGAAGCTTCCTCTCCAACTTCGAAATCCTCCTCAATCTTTTGCGCTTCTGAAAGTGCAATCTCGAGGTTTTCATCTTCTACCTCACCATCGGGAACAATCTCTCGGTTCCTCCAAATTTCGAGGTCACCTTTATCGATGTTGATGATAAAGTCGAAGTTTTCATCACTTCCGTATTTCTTGATGATCATTGCGCGGAAAACGTCTTCCAAAATGCGCATCATCGTTTCGCGGTCGATGCTTTTGAGTTCTTTAAACTCCGAGAACGACTCTACGAGATTTAGACCTTCCATGTCAATTTATTTAAACGAAATAACAACTTTTGTTTCCTTTATATTTTCAAATGGGATTTCGTGCTGACGCTCCACCCATCTTTTAGCCTTGCGGCCTTCTATGCGTTCCTTAGTTCTGGTCTCAACAGTGATCAGATTTTCGTCCACAGCTTTGAGCTCTCCCTGAATCTTTTGCTCGTCTTCGGTTTTTACAACAACCTGGCGGCCGATGTTTTTGCGATACTGCCTCAATACTTTCAGGGGTTGGTCGAGGCCGGGAGAAGACACTTTGAGTTCAAAGTCCTCCTGCTCTCGGTCCAGGTTCGATTCAATGTGTCGGCTAATGGCAATGCAATCTTCTATACTCGTGCTGGTGTCGCTGTCCAGCAGCACGGTAATCTGATTATTAGGGGTGACTTGAAGATCTACCACAAACTGGCTGGCAGGCTCTAATTTCTCCGCTATTAATTTTTCAATTGCTTCCTTACTGATCATTGATTCTTCACAGTAAAAAAAAGAGGGGATTTGATCCCCTCATTCTTATTCTCTGTTCAATTTTGCCGCAAATATAACACCTTTTAAGGAATTAGCAAGCGCAAAAATTCTTGTTCAGACTCTTTTTCAACTGAGTAAAAGCAGTGACAAAAAAAGCGACAGACTCCTCTTAAAAATTGGAGTTGTCTGCAGTCATTTTTTCAGTTAGCGCTTATCGAAGTGCTTGCCGACTTTAACCTTCACCACCTGGCCGTTTTCGTAGACAAAGTGCTGCTCGAGTTCGCGGGTTTTTTCGTTGTAAAGTTTGAAGTCACCATCCAGTCGATTTTTGGAGTACTCGGCTTCTTTGAGCACCTGCCCCCTTCTGGTGTAGGTGATGGACTTGCCTTCGCGAATTCCCTCTTCGTAGGTGATCATTTGCCTGGGCGAGCCGTTGGGGAAGTAGTAGGTCCACTCACCGTGAGGCACTCCGTTTTTGTATTCGCCTTCCTGCTGTTTGATTCCGCTGGGCTCGTAAAGCACCCATTCGCCATGTCGCTGTCCCTGGCTGTTGTAAGATCCTTTTTCGTGGAGCTGTCCATTTTCGAAGTAGTATTCCCAGTCGCCCACTTTTAGGTCGCCATCCCACTCGCCTCGGTAGTTTACCACACCGGATGGGTACCAACCTTCCCACTTGCCATCGAGCTCTCCGGCTGAGTACGAGCCGCGGTCTTTCATCTGGCCGTTTTCAAACCAGCTGGTCCACTCGCCTTCTTCGAGGCCGTATTCAAACCTTCCGGCCTGAAGGTCGCTGCCGTCTTCAAACCAGTAGTGCCAGTCACCGTGTTTTTTGCCGTTTTTGTAATCACCGGCTTTCCACTTTTGCCCTTCAAAATAATTGAACTCCCAGAAGCCTTCCATCTTTCCTTCCTGGTATTCTCCATGATAGTGGATGTTTCCGTTGGAATAGTAAAAAGTCCACTCCCCGTGTTGCTGGTCATTCACAAACTCACCAGTCATTTCTTCCTGGCCATTTTCAAAATACCAGGTCCACACGCCTTGCTTCTTTCCGTTTTCGTAAGTACCCTCAACCTCCGTTTGACCATCGGCATAATTCTTTTTGTACTCACCGTGAAATTCGCCTTTGTCGTTGTAGTTGATTTCTTCGTAAAGTGTGCCGCTTCGGTACCACTCCTTCCAGTTTCCGGATTTTTTGTTTTTAGAATATTCACCTAAAAACTGTCGATCGCCATTTGCAAAAAAGATCTCTGCCTTACCGTGTTTCAGGCCATTTTTGTAATCGATACTTTCTTTAATGGTGTCGTTTTCATAGCGCGAAATCCAGGTACCATCGCCCATTTCTATAAGCTCCTTGTCCTGCGGAGTGAAGTAACTCCAAAGGTGCATGAGCGAATCGGTGTATTGTTCCACCATCATGGTGTCGCCATCTGCATAGAAATAGTGCCAGTAGCCAACTTTTTCACCGAGGATGAAGTAACCTTTTTCTACCAGTTGACCTTCTTCGGTCCAGCTCTTCATGGCGTTGTCTTGTTTTCCTTTCACAAAACAACCCTCGTGCATTTTCTGCCCATTCTTAAAGTAGCGAATCACTTCACCATCGAGCTCTCCCTGATTGTAGTGGGCCACTTCCTTGAGCTGCCCGTTGGGATACCAGTACTTCCATTCCCCTTGCTCGAGTCCGTAGAGGTACCAACCCTCGGAACTTTTTTGGCCGTCTTCATAAAAATCAACGTAGTGCTGCTTTTGAGCCGACAGTGTGAAAGCTCCCAAAAACATGGCTACAATTAAGATGATCTGCTTCATTCGTTGTTGTTTTCGCTCCAAACTTACGCGGATTTTTCGACCTCACTAACGAGCTCAGTGAACGAAAATTTCAACCCTGGTTGTTGATAGTTTTCATTGTTAAGTCTTTAGACAGTCAATTGTGCTAAAAAAATGACTGAAGTGGATTGTGCGGTTTTCGTATTTTCGGAAGCGACTTTTGAAAAATTTACTTCAGAACCTCCGATGATGAAACGAACTGTACTCTCCCTGCTTTTTGTAGCTGCTCTGGCTACAGGCACATTCATTCTTTTGCAAGAAAACGACAATTCACAAAGTCCCACCGACCCCAACGGAGCAATGACCGAGGGACAGTTGAGCAACCCACACAGTAGAAAGGCCTTTGAGCTGGAACGATTGAAAGACCCAGCTACTGGAAAAATTCCTGAAAACATTAGAGCACGTGAATTGGCCTTTGCTAGCCGATTGCCCAAAAGAGCCGAGGGGCGAAGCTCCAGCTTGTCGTGGATTTCTCGCGGACCAAATAACAAAGGGGGGCGAACAAGAGCGCTGGCCATAGACATCACCAATGAAGAAGTAATGCTGGCCGGTGGTGTGACTGGCGGAATGTGGCGCTCTACCGATGGTGGCGAAAGCTTTGAAAAAGTGACTTCACCGGGCGACATCCACTCCGTTAGCTGCGTGGTTCAAGACACCCGCCCTGGACAGGAAGATACCTGGTACTACGGAACCGGAGAAGAATTTTACAGCGTAGTGAGTCCTTCGAGTTTTAGCTCACCAATGAGTGGTGACGGCATTTTTAAATCAACTGATGGTGGAGCTACCTGGAGCCCGCTCCTTTCTACCAGTTCTAACACGCCTCAGTCGACATTGGAAAATGGTAGCTACGACTTTGTTTGGAACATGGTTATCGATCACACCGACAACGAAAACGATGTGGTTTTGGCAGCGGTTTTTAACGGAATCATCCGAAGTGAAGATGGCGGAGACACCTGGACTCAGGTACTTGGCTTCAACGAATCGCCTTCGATTTTTACTGATGTGATGATTACGCCAGCAGGTGTTTTTTATGCCACCATTTCTGATGAAGGCAATGGCTCTGGGTTTTTTCGAAGCGAAGACGGAATTAACTGGGTAGACATTTCTGAAAACAATTTTGTGAGCTACCGAAGAGCTGTGATGGCTTACAATCCGCAAGATGAGAATGAAGTTTACTTTTTGTGGGAAGGTCCGTCAACAGAAAACTCGATTAACCACAACCTAAGAAAGTACACATATCTGACAGGCGATGGATCTGGTGAAGACGGAACCTGGGAAAACCTGTCAGCCAATTTACCACAAGAAGCCTGTATTTTGAATATCGGAAGCGACTTCGATTTCGGAACGTTCGGCTCTCAGAGCTCCTTTGACCTATGCATGACTCATCACCCCACGGAGGAAGATGTGCTCTACATTGGCGGAAGAAATATTTTCAGAAGCACCGATGGATTTACTTCACCGGATAACACCGAATGGATTGGCGGATATCGTTGTAACGAAGCAAACCCAATCGATTACTCCTATCCCAACCACCACAGCGATCAGCATCGCATGGTCTTTTTACAATCCAACCCTGACGTGATGTACTCGGCTAACGATGGTGGAGTTTATCGAACTGACGATGCCATGGCAGACTCGGTGAGCTGGACGAGCCTAAACAATGGCTACGTGACTACCCAATTCTACACCGTGGCTCTGGAGAGAGGAATCGCCACTTCAGATTTTGTTATGGGCGGAATGCAGGACAATGGAACCTGGATTACAAACTCCATGATGGTGGACCAGGACTGGAAAGAAGTACATGCTGATGACGGTTCTTTTTGTGCCATTCCCGAAGGCAGAGACTTCGTGATCTCCAGCAGTCAGCGCGGGAGGATCTACAAAAAAGAACTCGATGAAAATGGAAACCTTGTAGGTACAGAAAGGATCGATCCACAGATTTCTCCTTCGATGCTTTTTATCAACCCACTTATGCTCGATCCCCAAACTAACAACCACCTCTACCTGGTAGCAAACAGAGCTATCTGGAGAATGGATAATGTGAGCGAAATCGAAGTTACAAACAACTACGTAGAAGCGATTGATAACGATTACTGGAATCAGCTTTCGGAAAGCCAGCTTCCATTTGGTTCTGGAAGAATCACATCGTTGGATATTCCGAAGGTGCAAAACTCAACTATTTACTACGGAACTAATGCCGGAGGAGTGTGGAAGCTCGAGAATCAGTTTGACTCGGAAAATGATGAACAGGTAGAACTGGACAATGAGCCTTTCCCGCCAAACTCGTGGGTGAGCGCCATTCAGGCTAATCCCCTGGATGCGGATGAAGTGATTGCTTGCGTTTCGAACTACAACGTACCGTCAATTTTTCACTCGACTGATGGAGGTGAAACTTTTATAGATGTGAGCGGAAATCTGGAAGAAAACCCAGATGGAACTGGTGCCGGCCCTGCTGTTTACTGGGTAGAAATATATCCTACTGAACCTCAAACTTATTTTGCTGCAACCAGCATTGGTCTTTTCTCTACCGATAATCTCGATGGTGCAAATACGACCTGGGTTCAGGAAGGTCCGGAGACCATCGGAAACATTGTAGTGAACATGATCGACAGTCGACCGTGGGACGGTGCTATTGCCATTGGAACTCACGCCAATGGGATTTTCACTTCCACAACCGATCCCGTGCCAACGATCGGAGTAAACGAGAGCCAGCCTTTTGCTGCCAAGGCTCAGGCGTACCCAAATCCATTTACCGAATTCATCAACTTTGAATACGAATCGGCTACAGCCGGAAATACAAAACTGGAAATCTTCGACCTCAACGGAAGAAAAGTTGCCACGGTAACCGACAGAAATGAAGAGGCTGGCAAACACAACCTCAGATGGTCGCCTAAAGACGTGGAAAAAGGAGTTTACTTTTACAAATTGCAAGTTGGCAACAGCCAAAAAAGTGGTAAGGTTATTTACCGCTAAGTTGCAGAATGAAAAAATGACTATTCGCTAAATGGCAGCAAGAAAACTTAGAGTTCCAAAGAAGATTCCTCTGAGGAACCGCAAGGCCAAAAAGAAAAGGATCAATAAAACCGGAATGCCCCCGGGAACCCTCATTTATCAGGGTACCGAACCGGTTAAGCCGCTTACCATCCAAACCATGAGTTACAGCGAAGGCCACATCGAAGAAGACGGATCTTCGACAGTGGAGGAATGTCTGTCGCTGAAAAAATCGGATCGAAAAACCTGGTTTAACGTGATCGGTCTCAGTGATGTAGACTCACTAGAAAAGATGGGAGAGAGTTTCGGAATTCACCGTCTTGTGCTGGAGGACATTCTCAATACCGAGCATAGTCCCAAGGTAGAGGTATTCGAACACTATTTATTTTTTACCCTGAAGATGATCAGCCTTGGTGAAGACAAGGCCGTGGAGTCCGAGCAAGTGAGCATAATTCTAGGCGAAAACTACGTGATTTCATTTCAGGAAAAAGAGGGAGATGTTTTCGAACCCGTTCGGGAGAGGCTAAGAGCCAAGAAAGGCAAGATTCGTTTGCGCGGAGCCGACTACCTACTCTACGCTCTGGTGGATGTGATTGCCGACAACTATTTTACAGTGATCGACACCTACGGAGACATTCTTGACGAGCTGGAGGACGAAATATTCAACGACCCCAGAGAAGAGCACCTGCAAATCATTCAGCAGACCAAGCGCGACCTTATCAAACTTCGTAAGTCAGTCTTCCCTTTACGAGAGTCTGTCATGTTTCTGGAGCGCAACGATAGCGCTCTGGTTAGCAATGAAACCACACCCTTTTTTCGCGATGTCTACGATCACATTTTGCATGTAACTGACTCTATTGAAAACTTTAGGGAACTCAATACCGGCTTAAAGGACATCTACCTCTCAAGTCTTAGCATTAAGATGAACGAAGTGATGAAAACGCTTACGATCATCGCCACTATTTTTATTCCGCTCACTTTTGTTGCAGGTGTTTACGGAATGAATTTCGAAAACATGCCTGAGCTGAGTTGGGAGTATGGCTACCTCGCAGTGTGGATCGTGATGTTGGTCATAACCGTTTTGATGGTGATCTATTTCCGGAGAAAAAAATGGTTTTGAGTTTTCGAAAAACTCAATAAACGCTCTTTAAAATTAAAAGTACCTTAAGACTTGAGAATCATCGGTTATTAACTCGATTGACTTTGTCTTACATTGAGAAATAATTAATCTGTCAAAAGGGTCCTGGTGGTGAAACGGCAGCGTCAAAAGGGTTTCCAGATCGTGGTGGTCAAACTCGAGAATCTCAAATCCCTTTTCTGTCAAGAAGTCTCTCAAGTCTGATAGACTTCCATTAATCTTTAACTTTCCAATGCTCAATTTGATGGCAATTTCCCACAAACTTGCGTTACTCAAGTAAATAATATTCGAAACATTCTCAATTTTGACTTTCGTACTTTCTTTTATCCTGCTATCTCCTGAAATATACCAAAGTAAAATGTGAGTGTCTATTAAAAACTTCACTTTCGATAGTCGTTAAATGAGTCAAGTGGTTCGTTAAAGTCATCAGATATTTCTTCGATTAGGTGCTTTCCAGAACCAAAAATCTTCTCTTTCGAATTTGCCTTTTCCGGATTCAGCCTCTTTTTTAAGGCCAGCAATTTATCTATTGCTTGCTTATCTTTCAATTGGCTAATCCAATCTATAAGTTCAACTTTGACTGAGTCAAGATTCATCGCAAAACATTATTAATCTGATTATCAAAGATACAAGAATTCATGGAGTTCCTTTTTAAGGGAGTTTACAGCTTTTTGAGAGAGTTCTTTAGATAGAACTACCTGAAAACTTCCAACCGTTCACTATCCAAACGGAGCATGATAAAAAGCAGCATAGTGAACCCGATAATGGACGATCCTCCGTAACTAAAGAACGGCAGAGGAATACCGATTACAGGAACCAGTCCGATTACCATCCCCACGTTGATCATGAGGTGCATGAAAAGAATTGATGCTCCACAGTAGCCGTAGACACGGGAGAATTGAGAACGTTGCCGTTCGGCAATGAAAATCAATCGCAAAATCAGCGCGATATAAAGAATAATAACAAACGAACTCCCCAGAAAGCCCCATTCCTCGCCTACAGTGCAAAAAATGAAATCGGTGCTCTGCTCAGGTACGAAATTAAATTTGGTAAAAGGACCTTCGAGGTAGCCCTTTCCAGAAAAACCTCCAGAGCCGATGGCTGTCTTCGACTGCTTCACATTATAACCAGCACCTTGCGGGTCTTCGGTGATGCCTAGCAAAACCTCAATTCGCTTTTTCTGGTGCGGCTGCATCACTTTCTCAATGGCGATATTTACCGAGGAAGAGAAGACAATTGCCAGTACTACAGAGACAATCACAATGGTCGTGTTTCGCCTTCGAAATCTGGGTAAAACCAGCCACCTCACCAGCATCACACCGACCACCCCGATAGCTGCCAAAATCCCCAGCAGGACATAACTTCCTTCCACCTGTCCAAGAAGCAAGAGATCAAAACTTGTGTAACTCATCAGGATCGAAAGAACTCCGAGCACGATGCCGGCTATTCCAACAATCAAAATGTTTCCGGAAAACCCTTCGCGATAAAGCGGGAGGATAAATGCAGTAAAGACGAGTACTGTTCCTGTATCGGGCTGCAGCAGAATGAGTCCAGCGGGTATTGCAAAAATCAATACTGCTCGGGCACGGACAGAAATCGACCTGAACCTCGACCCTGAAGAACTGACAAACCACGCCAGCATGAGGCTGGTGGCCATTTTGGCAAACTCCGATGGCTGCAGTCCAAAACCGCCAATTCTAAACCAGGCTTTATTCCCACCTACTTCTTTACCGAAAAACAACACAAGCACCAGCAGTAAGAGTACGGCCAGGTAGACAGGTATCGAAAGCCTTCGAAGAAACTCGCCTTCTACGAGCAAGATCAATAGACCGACAGCCACGCTCACACCAATCCACAAAAATTGCCTTCCGTACTCTTCAGACAGAGAGAAGATATTGGTGACCTCGGGGTTGAAACTGGCGGAATAAATATTCAGCCAGCCAGCCAGTACGAGCCCCAGGTAGAGGAAGATCGTCAACCAATCGAGTTTGTCGTATGCCAGTGCTGTTCTTTTCAATAATCTAAAAATTTAGCATCCAGGATGCGCTGCTCCTTGGCTGGATTCGAAATAGAGTCGGTGAGGTATTTTTCCATCATGAGACTCGCAATTGGCGCTGCCCAGGTTCCTCCAAACCCTGCATACTCTACATAAACTGCTATTGCAATCTGAGGATCGTCTTTTGGCGCAAAAGCCATAAAAACCGAGTGGTCGGGACGCGGTTCGTTCTGCACCGTCCCTGTTTTTCCACAAACTTCGATTCCATCAATGCGAGCTCTCCTTGCAGTTCCGCTAGGGTCAGAAACCACTCGTTCCATTGCATCCACTACCACATCAAAGTGCTTGCGATCTACAACTGTGTATTGCTTTTTCTGATACTCTTCGCGCTTTGCTCCCTCCTCCTGAATTTTGCGCACCAGGTGAGGCGTATAAAAATACCCTCTGTTCGCTATGATTGCAGCCAGATTTGCCATCTGAATCGGAACGATTCCAAGCTCACCTTCGCCAATGCTAATCGAATAAATCGTGCTAAAAGCCCAGCGTCTTTCGCCATAAACTCTATCGTAGTAGTCGACTCCCGGAACGAACCCCTCGTGCACACCTGGGATGTCTACCTGAAGTGCTCGCCCCAATCCAAAACTTTCAATATTCTCTTTCCACCGAGCCAGCCCGATGCGACTATCAGAAAAAATATTGTCGCGTTCGCCAGACTGAATCATTCGTTTGGTCACTTCGTGAAAGTAGGGGTTGCACGAGTGAATGATAGCGTGCTCAAGATCGTCATAACTGTGTGCACCATGGCATCCGATGATATTTCTATTGCATCTGATCCTTGTGCTTTCATAAATTGTTTCCGTTTGAAGTGCAACCAGCGCCTGAATCATCTTGAAAATTGAGCCGGGTCGATACTGCCCCATAATGGCGCGATTGTAAAGCGGGCTCAAAGTGTCTTCCTTAAGTCGCATGTAGTTTTCACCGCGATTTCGCCCTACTAGCAAGTTCGGATCAAAGGACGGACTGGAAACCATGGCCAGAATCTCACCAGTGGATGGCTCAATTGCTACAATACTTCCTTTTTTGTTTTGCATTAATCGCTCACCGTAATATTGCAATTCGGCATCGATGGTTGTCATCAGGTCACTCCCAGACTGTGCGATAGTATCGAATTGACCTTCAGCAAAAGCTCCCTTTTCGTTGTTGAGCACGTCAACCAAAACAAATCGTGCCCCGCGCTTCCCGCGGAGTTCCTCCTCGTAGGTTTTCTCTATTCCGTTCTTTCCAATATAATCTCCGGGTTTGTAAAATGGATTTTGTTCAATTTCTCTCTGACTCACTTCGGCAATGTCGCCCAGCAAAAGCGGACCAATCGGGTAGGGATAATTTCGAAGTGTACGTGGCTGTCCGTAAAAGCCAGGGTATTTGAAAAGTTTTTCGCTAATCCTGGCGTATTCTGTCGGAGGAATTTGCTTAATAAAAATGGATGGCCGGTAAGGAGCATTGGGTGGTGAAACCGCTCGTTCGTAGCGTCTGTCAAACTCTGCTCTTGTGATATTCACGAGTTGGCAAAACTCCACTGTGTCCATTTCTTGCATGTTGCGCGGCAAAATCATGAGATCGTAAACAGCCTTGTTAGACACGAGCAGTTTACCCTTGCGATCGTAGATCAAACCGCGAGACGGATAGATCGTAATCTTGCGCTCGGTCATCTCAGCGGCTTTACCTTTCCAGGTGTCATCCACCACCTGCAGGTAGTAGAGACGCACCAAAAAGATCACCGCGATTGAGAGCACAATGGCAATGATGACGTATTTCCTATTGTCTAAGTTCATGATCTTCTCCTCGACTTAGGTCGAAAACTCAGGTATTGAATAATGACCATTATTATCAGCGTAGCGGCTGCACTGGAAATTGCCTGAAGGAGGGTGATAAAAAAGTTGCTGAACCTAAATATCTCTACGTAGAACAACCATAGGTGGTGAGCCACCGTGATGATTCCTGCAAAGGCCAGATACCAACTCAAGCCCATTTCCTGCACAGTCGGCAATTGCCCAAATTCGTATCCATCGCGAGGAGCGAGCACACGAAGCACTAACGGCTGAATGAATCCGATAAAGACACACGCTGAAGTGTGCATCCCCAGAGTACTGCTAAACGTGTCAACCAAAACACCTGTAGCGAACGCGATAAAAAGCACGGCCGTGCGAGGAGTTTCAACCGGGAGCATCAAAATTGCGAAGATGTAGATGTAAGGATTTACCCACCCATTAAATAGGTTGAGCTGATTAAAAATCAAACCCTGGAGCAGAATAAAAAATACAAATCGGAATATTTGACTTAAAACTCTACCCAGCATCCTGCACCCTTTCTTCGAGATTTTCGCGCTCTTCTTTGAGCAGGTTTATGATCACATTCACGTAACTCAGCGAGCTAAAGTCTGTTGACAGATCTATGGTTAGAGCATAGAAGTTTTCTCCCTCTTTGATTTCTTTTGTCCGCACTGTTCCCACTGTCACGTTTTCCGGGAAGAACGTGGAATAGCCTGTGGTGACTATGGTGTCACCAACTTCAATTTTTGCGTGCTTCGGAATATCGTTTACTTCCGCCACTCCGGGATCGGTTCCCGGCCAGCGAGCCTGACCAAATTCACCGGATTTCTTGAGTTTCACGCTTACCCTAAAATTAGTATTGGTCATGGGCATCACTACAGCGTAGTGATCGGAAACGTCCTTTACCACACCCACCAGTGAGTTGTTGGCCACCACTCCCATTTCTGGTGCGATGTCGTGATTTCTTCCTTTGTCGATGGTGATGTAGTTCTGTCTCTTGCTTACCGAATTGTTCACAACCTTGGCACTGGTGTAGACGAATTGTTGTCTAAAAAGTGAGTCGTTTTCCGAAAGGATGAGGTTTTCATTGAGGTCGTAGTAGGCTCTTCTTTGCCTGCTCTTCAGGAGTGCATTTTCGAGAGCCAGCTCATCGTTGATCTCCGAAAGTCGCATGTAATCTTCCACTGCATTTCGCTTGCTGTAGAGATCACCAACCAGTTCATTTGCAGAGCTTAGGTAGGCTGTTTGGTGAAACCGGTTGTTGTAAAAAAGCAAGGCGAAAGCAACGACCTGCAAAAGCAGAAAAAGCAAAAAGACGTGATAGCGAAAAATAAGTTGAATCAGGTTGCGCATCTTTCAGACTTTTGTTTGTGACCAGGTTTTTTACCGGTCGGGCTGTGTCGGTTTCCTCGAAGGCACCACAGCCATTGTTACGCATTTAGTCTCTCATCAAAAACTGGTAGTGGTCGATGTTCTTAAGGGCAATTCCCGTTCCGCGGGCAACAGCTCTCAATGGATCTTCGGCCACATGCACCGGAAGTTTTGTTTTGAGTGAAATCCGTTTGTCGAGACCTCTCAGCAAAGCTCCTCCACCAGCGAGATAAATTCCTGTGCGGTAGATATCTGCAGAAAGCTCTGGGGGCGTATTCTCCAAACAACTCAAAATGGCTTCTTCAATTTTTGAAATCGACTTATCAAGTGCGTGGGCTATTTCGGTTGAAGAAACCTGAATTTCTTTAGGAATTCCGGTCATTAAATCGCGACCCCGAACTTTGTAGTCTTCTGGCGGCTCATCGAGGTCACTCAGTGCGGCACCCACTTCAATCTTAATTTGCTCAGCGGTGCGCTCACCAATCAAGATGTTGTGTTGTCTGCGCATGTACTCCTCAATGTCCTGCGTGAATTCATCACCAGCCACTCGGATATTTTTGTCGGTTACGATTCCACCGAGAGCGATCACAGCAATTTCGGAAGTACCACCTCCGATGTCGATAATCATATTTCCCATGGGCTCTTCCACATCGATTCCGATACCGATGGCAGCGGCCATTGGCTCGTGGATCAGATAAACCTCCTTTGCGCCAGCATGTTCTGCAGAATCTTTTACAGCGCGCTTTTCCACTTCAGTGATTCCCGAAGGAATACAAATCACCATTCTGAGTGATGGGGCAAACCAGTTGCGGCCTTTGTTGATCATTTTGATCATCCCCTTGATCATGTCCTCGGCACTGTGGAAGTCGGCAATCACACCGTCTTTTAGTGGTCTTACGGTTTTGATGTTCTCGTGGGTCTTTCCGTGCATCTGCTGGGCCATTCGCCCGATCGCTACCGTTTTGCCAGTGGCTCTGTCTTTGGCCACAATTGACGGTTCGTCTACCACTACTTTATCATTGTGAATGATTAGCGTATTGGCCGTCCCGAGGTCAATCGCGATTTCCTGAGTGAAAAAATTAAATAATCCCATTTATTTACTTGTCCCTAGTGTGCTTGTGCCTGTAAGTCCGGCAATTTGCAATTTTTTTACGATCTAATGCTTATTTTGATGCGTTCCAAGTTACATATTTTACTGCTCAGGCAACGCGCACTGGTTTTCAAAATTATCCATTGTGGATTGTTTAAAAACATCAATGCCTAAAGTGCCTGTTTCCAGTGAAGTACATCGACATGCCGTGAGCATCGCAATATTCGATCGATAGTTTGTCTTTAATGGATCCACCCGGTTGGATCACTGCTTTCACTCCAGCTTCATCGGCTAACTCCACACAATCGGGAAATGGGAAAAACGCATCGGACGCCATCACAGCTCCGTTAAGGTCGAAGTCGAATGCCTTTGCTTTCACTACCGCTTGCTTGAGCGCATCTACACGCGAGGTCTGCCCAGTACCACTGGCGCACAGTTGCAAATTTTTAGCGAAAACGATGGTGTTCGATTTGGTGTGTTTCACCAGCTTGTTAGCAAACTCTAAGTCGGTCAGCTCTCTTTCGCTGGCTTCGGCTTTTGTCACTTTCTCAAAATCTTTCACCTGGTCGGTGATCATGTCTTTGTCCTGCTCCAACACACCGTTGAGAATCGTTCTGAACTGTTTTTTCGGCAACGCCACTTCTTTTTGAACGAGCAGAATTCGGTTCTTTTTAGACTTCAAAAGCTCCTCAGCTTCGTCATCGAATTTTGGCGCAATCACCACTTCGCAAAACAAGTCGTTGATTTTTTCTGCCGTGGGCAAGTCAATGGTGGTGTTGGAAATCAAAATCCCTCCGAAAGCAGAAACGGGATCTCCGGCAAGTGCGGCTGAGTAGGCCTCAGAAATGGAGTCCCTCGTGGCTAACCCACATGCGTTGTTGTGTTTGAGAATGGCAAAAGTTGGCTTTTCATCTTTAAACTCAGCCATGAGATTTACTGCTGCGTCTACATCAAGAAGGTTGTTGTACGAAAGCTCTTTTCCGTGAAGCTTGTCGAACATCGCTTCCAGATCGCCATAAAAAACACCGTTCTGGTGCGGGTTTTCACCGTATCGCAACGTTTCGCTCTTGCGAATGCTGTTTTTGAAAACGGCCTTTTTTCCTTTGTTGAAATACTCAAAAATGTGCGTGTCGTAGTGCGAAGAAATGTCGAAAGCATCTCTGGCAAAACTTCTTCTTTCCTCCTCTGTACTTTCAGCTCCGTGGATCGAAAGGAGTTCAATAAGCGAATCGTAGTGATCTACTGAAGGCACTATCAAAACATCCTTGTAATTCTTTGCCGCTGCGCGAATGAGACTGATTCCTCCAATGTCAATTTTCTCAATGATGTCCTGGTGCTCGGCACCTGATGCCACAGTTTTTTCAAACGGATAGAGGTCGACAATCACCAGGTCTACTTCTGGGATTTGATAGCTGTTCAACTCGGAAATGTCTTCACCGTTTTCTCTTCTCGCCAAAATTCCACCGAAAACTTTTGGGTGCAGTGTTTTCACTCTACCACCGAGAATCGAAGGGTACGAAGTGAGATCTTCCACTGCAGTAACAGGAACTCCCTGATCTTCAATAAATTTTTGAGTTCCACCAGTTGAGTAAATTTTTACTCCGAGTTGATTGAGTTTTTTGAGCACAGGCTCGAGGCCTTCTTTGTTGAATACTGAAATCAGAGCAGACTTGATTTTTGTGTGGCTCATGGCGCAGGTTTTTGAGGTTCCAAATTAGAAAGGTGCAAAGGTAATTAAGCCACAGGGAAATGCCACACGACAGCCCGACTTTGATCGACTTGTTAATTTTATAGAATCTCGATCATTTCCCAATTTGAGCAATCGGACATTGAGTTGCTTCTGCTAAATTCGCAACTATGCTCATCCTCCGACTCATCCGCGAGAGTTTTTCGTTTGCTTTTCAGGCGATTGTTGCTCATAAGTTGCGCACGCTGCTTTCGCTTCTGGGAGTAACCATCGGAATTTTCGCCATCATTGCGGTGTTCACCCTTGTGGACACTATGAAACTCTCGCTCGAAGAAAGTTTCGACATGCTGGAAGACGATGTGATCTTCGTACAAAAAATGCCGTGGGCACCTGAGCCAGGAGAAGAATACGAATGGTGGAAGTACATTCAGCGAGAGCAACCCACCATGCAGGACATGAACCTGCTTGACGAACGACTCACGACACACCAGGCCATTTCGTTCCAGTCGGGAATAAGCGCCACCGTGGAACACCGCAACAGCTTTGCGAAAAACACGAGCCTCATGTCGGTTTCTCACAACTACAAAGACGTGATGAAAGTGAAACTTCAAGATGGCCGTTACTTCACCCAGGTAGAATCGGCTGCAGGAAGAAACCTGGGCGTGATCGGGGCTGACATTGCCGAGACACTTTTCCCGGCACAAGATCCGATTGGTAAAGACATTAAGGTCAACGGACTAAAAGTAAATGTGATTGGAGTCTTTGAAAAAGAGGGAAACTCGATGATCGGCCAAACCTTTGATCGGGTTGTGATGGTTCCTGCGGTTTTTGGAGCACGACTGATCAATTACAGGGAAACAGACGTCTCAATAGGAATTAAAGCTAAAGATGGAGTTTCGCTGAGCGAGCTCAAAGACGATGTGATAGCAAACATGCGTTCTCTTCGCAGCTTGCGACCAAATGATGAAAATGATTTTGCTGTTAACGAGAGTACACTCATTTCAAAAACGCTTGATGATGTTTTTGGCTACGTAAATTCCATCGGATTTTTCATTGGCTTTTTTGCGATTTTGGTAGGTGGTTTCAGCATTGCAAACATCATGTTTGTATCGGTAAAAGAGCGTACGAGAATCATCGGGATTCAGAAATCTCTGGGAGCAAAAAATTATTTCATCATGCTGCAGTTTCTTTTTGAAAGTGTGATGCTGTGCCTCTTTGGTGGCCTCATCGGACTTGGGCTAATCGCTCTGATTGTAGGCATCGTCAATCTCATGCCTGTGGAATTCGAGATCGGCTGGTTCTGGTCCAACTTCTTCATCGGTATTTCTATTTCCCTGGCTATAGGGTTGATTAGTGGAGTGCTTCCAGCGAAAACGGCAAGTAATCTAAACCCGGTGGTCGCCATTCGATCAAACTAAAAAATCCCTCCCGCCACATTGGGCAAGAGGGATTTATGTATTTAAAGTTAGGCCGTTTGGTTAAGGCTGTTGATTATTGGTTCGTTTCTACGATTCGCTGAGAGTGTAATAGTTTGCCGCCAGAGCGAACATTCACCCAGAAAACTCCAGCTGGTAAACCGTCCGCAGCAATAGTTGCATTGTTATCGATCCCATTCAATTTCTTTGAAATAACTAATTGGCCAGCACTGTTCAGAACCTCAACTTCTACGCGATTATTAATACTCTGGGCAACATCAATTTCAATCGTACCAGCGAAATAATTCATCATAATTTCTTGTTGGCCACTATCCAAACTTTGGTCGCTCAGAACCTCATCAGAGACAGTGATTGTCTTATTGAACTCATCTGAGCATTGGCCATCGGATACAACCAGAGATACCGAGTAGACACCTGGACCAGCGTAAACGTGAACCGGGTTTTGCGTTAACGAATCGAGGTTTCCATCTCCGAAATCCCAGCGAAGAGTTTCGTAATTTGCTGATTGATTAAAGAAACTCACTGAAGCTCCTTGCGAGTAACTCAAAGTGTCGGCACTATTGCTGAAAGATGCATTTGGCGCATCCTCATCTCTGAGAGCAATTGTTTGAGATGTGAAATTGTCGGAGCAGTTGTGCGTAGCCACCAGACGGTGAACTCCAGAGCTCAGGCTATCGATAACGAAATCTTCGCTGATCTCTGTAAAAGTGTTCAACAGTTCTCCTTCTCCATTTTGTAGCTCAAACTCCCATTCGTATAGCTCCTCAACATCGACCAGAATAGAACTTCCAAATTCTTGATTGCACTCAGCGGCTAACGCCTCAGTCTCCCAAGTTGGCTCCGATGCAGCTTGCACCTGGAATGTAGTACTCGCTACTGGGCACAGCTCGGATTCATTGAGCACGGTTAGCGTGTAGTGGCCAGGAGCGAGATTTTCGATTGTTCCCGGTTCGTTGCTCTCTTCAATCTCTGCAAGCAGCTCACCATGTAAATCGCGCCACTGGTAAGTCCAGGGTCCTTCTCCATAACCCTGGCTCACGGCTGTCCCGTCATTGAGTTCCGGACAGGTTTCGTTCTCAACACCAACCTGGAGTGGAGCTGAAAAATGCAGAGCAAATCGTTCTTCCAAAGGAAACTCTGTCTTCTCAAACGCCAGTTCATCCCCCTGGTTGAAAGTGTAAAAGTTGCCACTCTCCCGATCTTCTAAAGTCAGGCAGAGATTATTGTCGTAGGCATCTACCAAAGAATTACGCAAGGTGAAGCTCGTCTCGGCCCCTTCTTTCACCATGATATCTATGAAGCCACCTTCAGTCGGAGTAGGGAATAAGTTAATCGACATCTGCTCACGCACGCTGTCTGGCGCAATGGTACATACGGAAGGGAGGTTGGCATTTTGCGGAAAAAACTTGAAGGCATCCAGGTCGCCATCGAAGTTTTTAGTCGCGTTTTCATTAAACCCAATCACTGCCCTGTCGGTAGTTGTTTCGCTAATGAGATCGATGTGGATTACAGTTTCTGTATCCATGGGTTGGCTTCGCATAAATACGCCATGACCACTAACTTTTGCCATTTCGTTGATTACTAACTGTGGATCTGCAGAACCGTTGGTTTTGACCCAAAACGCCTGACCGGAAGCAATTTCGGCAGTAGCTGAACCATTTGAAATCCCTGCAACATAAGTAGAATACTGGCCAGAGTATGGATCATAAAGGTAAATTGCATCGAAAATACCATCGCGCACCCAACCGGAGGCGGCATCCCAGCTAATTGCAGATGGGTACGGATTGGCGACAAGATTCCACCCATCATTAAATTCATCAGTTTCCGATTCGGTATAAGTCAAAGGCAAGCTGAGGTCTCCCCGGTGAAAGTTTCCTTCCACTTCCACCATTGTTGGCGCAGGCACCATGTAAACAAAATATCCACGGTCGTTATCGATCGTGTCGGTAACTGAGCCGATGCTTTCAAACCCATAGTTAACATTTGTACCAAAACCGATCATCGTCTCATCGTAATATCTGATGTTACTCCATGGATTGTCGGCTCCGCCATAAGTTGGATAGTCCGCCCCTTCAAAACCGGTGGTTACAAAATCATCGTTCCACTGCTCAAAGGTGGCATCTACTACCGGAGTACAGAGCATTCGCCATCCTGCAGGTCCAGCAGGAATGTATCTCTGAACGCGAATTCGATTAGTGATGATCTCAGCGTTACCCACGAGCGGTCCAATGCTTCCCGTATTTTCTTCATCACTCACCAGAGTAATCAAGTTCTCTTTCATGTCCATCACACCGTTTTCGATGTTCAGTCTCCCTGTGATCGTCACTGGTGTCAGAACTTCGAGAGTATCTACATCAACACTCAGGTTACGGATAACAGGTTGACCATTGGAAATCAACTTGTGCTTTCCATTTCCGTTGAGGCGCAGTGTCCCTTGCTGAGCAGAAATATCTCCATCAATTCGGATGTTGCCATTTACATTCACCGTAAATTCATCAAAATTCATGACTGACCCAGGTCGGATGATGATATTTTTGGCAGCAATGTTTTGAGTGATTTGAGGAGCAAAATTCACCTGATCAAAAATGAGGTTATGGTTAGGTCCAGGCACCTGGTTTTCTTCCCAGTTAAGTGGATTATTCCAATTTGAGTTGACAGTTCCACGCCAGGTGAAGTGAGTCGTCAGACACATCTCAACCGTTATCTCTGATCCGAACTGCGGGTTTCCCTGGAATAAATAAAACTGTTCACCTGATTCATCTTCGATGTAAAAGACCCCATCTTCATTGCAATCCTGATACATTTCACCGGCAAACCCATCTCCGTACCCATCAGAAATCTCCAAGGTGTAGCATCCGTTGCTTGCACAAAGGGCTGTTCTGTGAGAAATACTGTTTTCGGGAAATTCATTTTGGTAATCACCGGGGTGAACTTCTGCGATCACGCCTCCTTCTGGACCGTACAGCGTCCATCCTATTTCATCACCCCAACAATCTGGTTCGAAGACAAATTCCAGTTCGGTTCCAGGCTGACCTTCAGGAATTTCCAGCGCCTGAGAAGACTCGTTGCTACCCCAGCCATTAGAAGCCTCAAGTGTAACTTCAAAGCTCTCACCTTCCGGGAGCGAAGAGCTAAAAGAGCTACCTGTCCCCGAAGCTGGTGACCCTCCCGGGATGCTCCAGCTGAAATCTGCCGGGATATCCGTAGAAACTTCAAAGTTAACTTGCGCATCACCGCATCCCGACTGAACAATTGAATAAGTGAAGTCAGCAGAGGGAGCCTCGTACTCACAAGAACCATCATCGGCCAAAGCGTCTTCGTTGTAGTTGGAAGCCATTGGATCGATACAGCCTGCTTCCAGACAAAATGTGTAGCTCACAGAACTGCCAAATGCCGGATTCTCAAGTTCGGCAAGAATTTCGTCTTCCATTGAGATGGTGAAACCTCCATTATTCCAGCAAAACAAGGACCCACCGGAATTCATCCCATTGCCTCCAGAATCGTAAACGGTGAAAGTGTAGCAGCCCTCAGAGAGGTCGAAAGAGTATTCGTGGGGGCCACTGCCTAAAGGGAAAGCATAACCAGAGTAACTCTCTTCGCCAATAACTTCGCCCTCAGCATTCGTCAGTTGCCAGTCTGTTTGGCCTGGCAAACAATCAGTTCGAAACTCCAGCTCCACCGAAAACTGCTGTGAAGAGGTTTGAGCCTGAATAGAGGTAAGAAGAAAAAATAAAAATGCGAGAGTGAGAAAACGTTCTGAGATTTTGAGGTGCCGAACGTTTCTCAACAACAGGTAAAAGCGAGTTTTTAAAGGTTCGATTGTAGACGGCATTTTATAAAGTCGAGATTAAACTAATTAGTATCCCGGTCTACGTCACCGCATAGAGAAGTGTTCTGCCTTTTTTAATGAAATATGAATGAGTTGCAGCTTTGTGGGTATAAACAAAAATACCCCGAACACGGGGCACTTTTGAAAGGGAATATTTTATTGTCAAATTAGCTCTAAAACTCGAAACTGATACCCGCCTGAAAGGTCATGATATCGGTTGACGATTCGTTAGTATCGTACGTCAACCCACCTTCTGGACCGATCTCCACAGAGTCTGGATCTACGTATTCCGTATTTCCTCCTTTTAGGTTAGAGAATCTCGCTTCTACAGCAAAAGACCTGGTGAGGCGAAATTTCACTCCGGCAGCCCAACCGTAGCTCACTGCAAAATCTCGAAACTCCTTATTGGTTTCGGCCTCTGCCTGAGCTGATGATTCTTCAGATTGAATTTTGGTTTTTGTCGAGTAGGTTTTAAATCCACCCAGAATGTCCCCATAAATCTGGAAGCGGCCGCTAAACGGTTTAAATCTACCTACTGCGTGATAGGTGTAAATGTTGTTGTTTACATCGATTTCTCCTCGTTCGTAAACGTTGTTTCCTTCGGAGTCTTGTCCGGCCAGGATCCGAATGTCATCGGAGTTCGACCCCATGCTTTGCCAGCTTCCATCGAGCCCCAGCTCTAGCGGACTTTGTCCCAGATTAAAAAGCAACTGACCTCCAAATCCTACAGGAACCCCATCGTAGATTTCTTCAAAATCTCCACGCGGTGCGCCAAAGAGCAAACCAATACTTAGCGATGGAGCACGTTCTTTCGGGTCTCTGACAACAATCACCTCATTGTCGTCATTTTGATTGCCAAGCTGGCTAAAAACCGGACCTACACAGATCAGGATAAAAACGAAGATTGAAACTGCCTTTTTCATATCCCTTTGATTTTGAAGTTGACACACGAATTTACAACACTTGTGCCAGTTTGTGAATACCTCTGTATTACTTTAGTTTTCAGCAGACTGCGAAATCTGTGAATACTGATCTAGCAACCGTTCAGCTTGAGTTTCATCTTCCCATCCAAAGAACACCAAATCTCGGTGAGCCGGAAGACCACTTAACCATTCTTCAAGATTCTTTTTGCAGGTGTAGCATTCTTTTTGAAGCTCAAAAAGACTTCGAATATCGAGCAATCGTCTTTCCTTTTCCTTCGGAACCAACAGCATAAAAGGCACCGATTTCTCTCCATCAAGTAGTTTTAAAACCGCTACTGGATAGACCTCCATTACCTCTCCGACCGATGAACCTGAGTTGAGCACGAAACACTTAATGAACTCGCGATCGTTGATGCTGTCGATTGGCGCTACCGCAAACTCTCCCAGGTTCACTGGAACAGGCAGGAAATTTTCAATCGTATCCTCCTCTCCATCGAGATTTTTCCAGATTTTGCTTCCGGCCAATTCTGTAATCTCAACCTGATAAAACCCGTTTTCGGACTTCAAAGATGGTGACGCTGAGTCACTGCAGGAAACAACTGAAAAGACGATCAAAGAAAAGAAAAGGCAGATTCTTAAACCCATAGGTCTATTCGGTTTCTGGCAAAGATAGCGATCAGATTATGCGGTCTAATCAACGAATTAGTCTAATTAGATATTTCGAATAATTAATTTAGCTTCTCAACCAAACAAGAAAGTAAAACATGATGAAGATCCTCGTCACCGGAAGTAATGGTCAATTGGGGTCGGAGCTGAAATTTCTACAGTCGGAATTTCCTCATTTCCAATTCAAATTTTTCGATAGAAAGAGTTGGGATATCACTTCTGGCAGCGAAACTGAAAGACGGGTCGCACAAGAAAAGCCCGATGTGATCGTAAACTGTGCGGCCTACACGGCAGTGGACAAAGCTGAAGAAGAGCCTCAAGTGGCCGCCAAAGTGAATGATGAAGCGGTGAAACATCTTGCAGATGCCGCTCAAAGGCATGACTGTTTCCTCATCCATTTTTCTACCGATTATGTATTTGATGGAAAGTCAAAAAAGGCCTACCAACCGAGCGATGCTACCAATCCGCTATCCGTTTATGGAAAGACAAAACTCCAGGGCGAAAAGCATGTACTCAAAATCGATAAAGGATTGGTGCTTAGGGTGTCGTGGCTGTTCAGTACTTTTGGCAATAATTTTTTAAAAACCATGCTTCGCCTGGGCCAGGAACGAGATGAACTTTCGGTGGTGAACGACCAAATTGCATCACCAACCTACGCGCGCACCCTGGCGAACGATTTGCTCGCTGTGCTTCAACGATGGGAGAAGGGCGAGTTGAAACCCTACGGGCTGTTTCACTACTCGCATGAAGGACTGGCAAGCTGGTTCGACTTTGCTGGAGAAATTTTTAGAACTGAGGATATCCCGGTCGATCTTAAACCGGTGACTTCAGAAGAGTTTAAAACTGCAGCCGAGCGACCACATTTTTCGAAACTCGATAGTTCGGGATGGAAAAATGAAACAGGAATTAATCCCATCAATTGGGAAGAAAGCGTGAAATTTTGCTTAAAGAATTTGAAAAAAGAGAACGAATGAACACCAGTGTAGAAAGCACTATCGAAGAAAAAGCAAAATCCTGGCTTGCTCCGGGTTTTGATGAGAATACAAGAAAATCAGTTCAGCAACTGATAGACTCCAACCCAGAAGAGCTAACCGAGTGTTTTTATACCAACCTGGAGTTTGGAACTGGCGGCATGCGAGGCCTAATGGGTGTGGGAACCAACAGAGTAAACAAGTACACCATCGGCATGGCCACTCAGGGTCTGGCAAATTATCTCAAAGAAAGTTTCGAAGGTGAAATCTCTGTGGCGATTGCTTACGACTGCCGAAATAACAGCGACTTTTTCGCAAAAACCACCGCAGATGTTTTTTCTGCTAATGGCATCAAGGTCTTTCTCTTTGACGAATTGCGCCCCACTCCGGAGCTTTCTTTTGCTATTCGGCACCTTGGCTGCAAGAGCGGTGTTGTGGTCACTGCATCGCACAACCCGAAGGAATACAATGGCTACAAGGTGTACTGGGAAGACGGGGCACAGATCGTTGCACCTCACGACAAAAACATCATCAAAAGAGTGATGCAAATCACTTCTATTGACGAGGTTAAATTCGATGGCAATCCAGATCTCATCGAAAAAATCGGGAGCGAGATAGATGAAGAATACCTCAATAAAGTTTCGGAATTATCGCTGTCGCCAAAAGACATCGCTGACCAAAAAGACCTAAAGATTGTCTACACGGCACTTCACGGAACTGGTGTAAAATTGGTTCCTGCGATCTTGAAGAAAGTCGGATTCGAAAATGTCTCCACCGTAGCAGCTCAAAACCAAACAAGTGGTGACTTCCCAACTGTGGTTTCACCAAACCCCGAAGAAGAGGCCGCCATGAAAATGTCACTCGAACAGGCCGAAAAAGAGGGAGCCGAAATACTTCTGGGTACAGATCCCGATTCGGATCGCGTTGGCGTTGGAGTGCGCACTCCAGAGGGTGACTACACCTTGTTGAATGGCAATGAAACAGCCACACTTCTGGTTTACTACCAACTACTTCGTTGGCGCGAACAGGGAAGAATAAACGGACGTCAATTTGTTGCAAAAACGGTGGTTACTACCGAGTTGATCGACAACATCGCTAGCAGTTTTGGAGCAAAAGTCTACGACACACTCACTGGCTTCAAACACATTGCCGCGAAGATTCGAGAGCTCGAGGGCCGCGAAACTTTTGTAACCGGAGGTGAAGAAAGCTACGGCTATCTCAGTGGCGATTTTGTTCGTGACAAAGATGCCGTGAGCTCAGCCATGATGATTTGTGAAATTGCAGCCTGGGCAAAAAATCAGGGGAAATCTCTCATCGAGATCCTCGAAGAGATTCACAGAAAATTTGGGTTTTATCGCGAGGCGCTCATCTCAGTTGTGAAAAAAGGAAAAGCTGGAAAAGAAGAAATTGCAGAAATGATGCGCACCTTCCGAACCAACCCACCGCAAGAACTCGGTGGATCAAAAGTGATTCGCATCAACGATATTCTCGATGGAACCTCAGTAGATTTGGAGACGGGCCATAAGAACAAAATCGCTCTGCCGCAGTCAAACGTGTTGCAATTTTATACGGAAGACGGCAGCAAAGTGACAGCCCGGCCCTCGGGAACAGAACCGAAAATTAAGTTTTACTTTTCTGTGAACCAGAAACTGAAACCAACGGATAACTACAAGGAAGTAAAGGACAAGCTGAACCAAAAACTCGAAACTCTTAAGAAAGATTTTACCTCTCAATAAATGATGTAATGGGCAAGAAACGCCAAATTCTCGTAGACCTTGACGTACTTTTAGACAACCCTTCTCCGATGCTCATCGCGTCAGAGAGCGGAGAAATCGTGATGGCTAACTCCTTTTTTGAGCAAAGCACGGATTTTAAAGCGGGTTCACTTTCAGGAAAAAACCTGAGTGAGGTATTGGAGGGAGGTGAGAAGAATCCTTTTCTCAAGAATCTAAAATTGAAACTGCTCAGAAAGAAGAGCTGGAAAGACGAAATGACCTTTGAGACTGGTGTCGTAGCCCGTAGCACAATCGTCCCGTCCCATCTTACAGACGAAAAAGAACTTCATTTTGCAGTGAGGCCAGAAAGTTTTCAGCGAGGATCAGAAAACAATATGAGACTGCTACAGGACAAAAAGATTCTGCAGGCGGTAAGCAGCAATCTCAACGAAGGAGTTTATCGCTCCACCGAGAGTGGTCAAATTATTTATGCGAACAACGCCATGCTAAAAATCTTCGGTTACGACTCGATCGAAGAAATCAAAGAAATCCACCTTTCAGAAGTTTACGTAGACCCGAATAAGCGAGCTGAAGTGATGAATAAGCTCACCGAATTTGGAGAGGTCGTAAATGAGGAAGTGCTTTTAAAAAGAAAGAACAAAGAAATCTTTTGGGGCCTGCTGGGCACAACCAGAAGTGTGACCGAAGATGGTACCGTAGTTTACGATGGGGTAATTCGAAACATTACCACCTTCAAAGAACTGGAAAACAGGCTCAGAGAAGAGAAGCGAAAAGCTGAGGAAGCTGCCCGAACCAAAGAGCAATTCTTGTCCATCATGAGTCACGAGCTCCGAACGCCCATGAATGCAGTGATTGGCATCACCGACTTACTTCTTCGCGACAATCCACAGGATCACCAGATTGAAAACCTGAAAACGCTGCAGTTTTCAGCTGACAATTTGCTTCACCTCATCAACGACATTCTCGATTTCTCAAAAATAGAGGCCGGGAAAGTGGACTTTGAAACGATTACTTTCAATTTCCGCGATCTGATAGAAAAAGTCTTTGAATCTTTCAAGCCAAAAGTGAAGTCTAAAAAAATCGCCTACAAACTCGAGCTGGATGAAGACGTGCCCACTTTTCTGAAAGGCGACCCTACCAGGCTTTCGCAGATTTTGAATAATCTGATTAGCAATGCGCTCAAGTTTACCTACGAAGGTGAAATTAAAGTAACTGTGCGGTCAGTCGGATCGAATCCCAACTTGCACAACTTGGCCTTCGAGGTAAGCGATACGGGAATCGGTATCAATCAAAAACAGATCAACCACATTTTCCACATGTTCACGCAAGCAAACTCCTCAACGAGCAGAGAGTTTGGCGGGACGGGTCTCGGGCTTACCATCACAAAAATGTTGGTAGAATTGCTTGGAGGCAAGATCGATGTTGTGAGTGAACCCAACCGAGGATCGAAATTCAGCTTTCAGCTTCATTTCGACAAAGCAAATAAAGACAAGGCAAAAAAGAAACCGGAAGAAGGCGAGCCGGATCTTTCTCATTTGTCAATTCTGGTGGTAGAAGACAACAAGGTCAACCAACTCGTTTTGGAGAAGTACCTTAAAATCTGGAAGGCCAAAGTTCACCTGGCCTCTGGCGGTAACGAAAGCATTCAGATTTTCCGGGAAAATAAAATTGACATCGTGCTCATGGATCTCCAAATGCCTGGAGTGGACGGATATTCTGCATCGGAAGAGATTTTGAAATACTGCCGCGAGAAAGGCATTCAGGAGGTGCCAATCCTGGCCGTCACCGCATCTTCCATGTCTGAAGTAAAAAAGAAGGTGGTTGAAGCCGGAATGCTCGACTCTATCACAAAACCCTTCTCTCCAAAAGAACTACACAAAAAAATATTGCGCTACACAAGCACTTGAGAGAACCAGCCTTCACCCTCTTCGGGAACAATCTCTTCCTCTCTCAACTCTTTGTAGAAATCGCTGTCTTTAATGGCTGGAATAATTGTAAGGGCAAATCCACGCAGTGGTTCGTACAAGAGAGATTTCTCTTTTTCCTCCTTCGGTAAAAGGCCCACCTCTTTATCGATGGTGTCCGCAAAAACAAGAATGACGCTGAGAATTAGCCCCACCTTCAAAATCCCAAACGCCAGCCCTAGAAGTTTGTTAACGAGTTTCATGGCCACCATGTTGACCACTTTTTCTACGGCTTTTCCCAAAAAGTAAACTGCCACAACTATCCCCAGAAAAGTGACTGCAAATGAAATCACTGGCATAAAGTCCGTCTTAACTTTTAGGTCATTTTCGATCCAATCGGCAACGTAATCTGAGAAATGAATCCCTCCGTAAATCCCGACAATCAGTGCAAGCAGGGAGAAAACCTCGATGACGAGTCCTTTCTTAAACCCTTTGAAAGCCGCCCAGGCCAAAGGAATTATTAAAACCAAATCGATCCAGCTCATGCCGACAAAGTTATTTTATAGAAAAGCCAATTGGCGCAATTCCAAATGGAGTTTTGCACGTGGATTTGAACAAATCCGATCAACTGATTAACGATGAAGAATAAATTGAAACTTCCGTCTTCGCTTTTATTAGCTTTGTTTGCTCATCAAAAACCAGTTAAATGTCGCGACCAATCATCCGAAAGGGCACCGTGGAAGATCTCCCTGGAGTTTATGATCTAATCCTCGAACTGGCTGAGTATGAAAAAGCAGCCGACCAGGTTGAAACCTCTGTCGAGGAAATGGAAAGGGATGCTTTTGGAGAAAATCCGGTATTCGATTTTTTCGTGGCTGAAGTAGATGAGGAAATTGCAGGTGTGGCCCTGTATTATATTAAGTATTCGACATGGAAAGGTCGTGGTCTCTATCTCGAGGATTTTGTAGTACGTCAGCAACATCGGGGAAAAGGAATTGGGGCATTGCTTTTTGAACAGCTACTAAAGCTGGCAAAAGAAAAAGGCTACCGCAGAATGGAGTGGCTCGTGCTCAACTGGAATGAACCGGCACTAAATTTTTACAGAAAATATGGCGCTGACCTCGACCCGGAATGGATCAACGGCCAATTCAACTATGAGCAACTGCAGGCATTTAATTTAGAAAACAATTGAAATGAAGGTATTTAAGTTTGGCGGAGCTTCTGTGCGAAATGCTGAAGCTGTAAAAAATGTGGCGCGCATATTAAAATCGCAAAAAGGCGAGAAGATCGTTGTTGTGATTTCCGCCATGGGTAAAATGACCAACAAGCTGGAGCAAATTCACAACGACTGGCGAAATGGCGAAGATGTGGACGAACAGGTTAAGGAGTTCCGACAGTTCCATCTCGAAATTATCAAAAACCTACACGGTGACAGTTCCACGGAAGTAGCAAGTCTCAACGCCTACTTGACAGATCTCGGTGCCATTTTGGACAAGGGCCCTTCACCGGAATTTGACTTTGACTACGACCAAATCGTCTCTTATGGAGAACTAATTTCTACCAAAATTGTCCACTCGTGGCTCGTTCGGGAAGATTTGCCGGCAGAGTGGGTAGACGTTCGGCATGTCATCAAAACCGACAATAAGCACCGCGAAGCAAAAGTAGACTGGAACAAAAGTGAAGCGTCTGCCAGCATTCTTAAAGACCATCTTGAGAAAGAAGGAACAGATATCCTGGTCACTCAGGGATTCATCGGCTCAAGCAAACTCGGCAACACCACTACTCTCGGCCGCGAAGGGTCCGACTTTTCTGCCGGTATTCTGGCCTACCTCACCAACGCCACTTCAGTAACAATTTGGAAAGACGTTCCGGCTATGCTAAATGCAGATCCAAAATGGTTTAACAACACCATCGCTCTGGAGAAGATCTCTTACCGCGAAGCCATTGAATTGAGCTACTACGGAGCTAGCGTCATTCACCCGAAAACCATTAAACCTCTTCAAAACAAACGCATTCCGTTGTACGTGAAATCGTTCAACGATCCTGAAGCGAAGGGCACGATTATCCAGGAGCACATGGATTTTGATCATCGAGTGCCTTCTTACATCTTCAAGCCAGATCAACTGCTCATTTCGATTTCTCCCAAAGACTTCTCTTTCATAGTCGAAGAGAACTTGCGGGATCTATTCGATGCATTCTCAACTTTGGGCATTCACATCAATCTGATGCAAAATTCAGCCATCAATTTTTCCATTTGTATCGACCGAGATAAAGTGCTGTTAGAAAAGTTAAAATCGCTTTTATCCAATACCTACGAAGTGAGATACAACGAAGATCTCGAGCTTCTGACCATCCGTCACTACAACAAAAACACTGTGAGTCAGCTTACTGCGAACAAGGAAATACTAATGGAACAGAAGACAAGGCAGACGATGAGGCTGGTGTTGCGTGACCTCAGCCAGGAAGAGTGATTTCAAAATTTCTGTTAAAAACTGTGATTTTTAAAGAAATGTTGGAAAAGATTTGGTTTTGCAAATAAAACATGCTTATCTTTGAATCATCTGCAAGGCGATCTAGTCTTGCAAATAAGGCAAATTTTCATAGTTTACAATGTACTAATTGTAATGGTAGTTTTAGTTTAATGTTAAGTGGAATAGGGACTGAACGCAGTCCCTATTTTTTTGTCCTTTTCTCAAGCTAAAACCACCTCTCAATCAATCTTTTTGCC
Source organism: Halocola ammonii (assembly GCF_049334165.1). Taxonomy (NCBI): domain Bacteria; kingdom Pseudomonadati; phylum Bacteroidota; class Flavobacteriia; order Flavobacteriales; family Halocolacceae; genus Halocola; species Halocola ammonii. The sequence goes on along the minus strand of NZ_JBEGHD010000006.1, from coordinate 38,996 downwards.
CGTTCATAGATTTCCCTTGAAGCCTTTCACATCATTGACGTTGAGTTACTATTAACCCCAAATACTCAATGCTATGAAAAACAGAAGGACTCCATCGCTCAATGTTGGCAGCATGGCCGACATCGCATTTTTACTTCTCATCTTTTTCCTTGTATCAACCACCATCGAAAGTGATGAAGGAATCACCCAGCACCTTCCGAAGTGGGATGCAGACAGAAACTCTCCAACACCTCGACAACTCGTTCTCGACATCAAGATCAATGGCTCTAACGAACTTCTGGTGAATGACGAACGAACTGATATCGCTGGCATAATCGCTTCCACTAATTCTTTCTACACCAATTCCGGAGTTTTTGAGAATAAGCCGGTGAATTCTGATTTCCCCATCAGAAAGTGGGTGGACAAAAACCGCTGTCTCCAGATGCTAAGAAATCGTGATTCAGAGCCGTTGAGTTCAAGCAAGGTTGAATATTGGAATGATTTGTCTCTCGCGTGCGAGGAGCTGGGCGCATTCAAGGCATTCCCAGACAGGGCTGTGATCCACATTTCTTACTCAGCCGATACAGAGTACTCACGTTTCATTGAGGTGAGAAATGCTGTGGAAATGGCGATGAATAAATTGCGAGATCAACTTGCCATGAAGCAGGCAGGGAAAAAGTTCAATGATCTGAATAACCGCAACGAAAAGGAGCGAAAACTCAAGAAAGCAATCATGGTAGTGTATCCACAATCGATCAGTGACGAGTTGCTTACAAACAAAAAAGTCCCGCAAAACGGGACTTTCGTTTGAAATATTTCCATCTGACAATGTCGTCAGTACTCATCTTCATTAAAAAAGAAATCTTCTTTGGTCGGATAGTCCGGCCAAATGTCTTCAATTGTTTCAAAGAGCTCTCCCTCGTCCTCAATCTGTTGGAGGTTTTCAACTACTTCCAAAGGAGCACCAGTACGCATAGCGTAATCGATGAGCTCATCCTTGGCTGCAGGCCAGGGAGCATCTTCAAGATATGAGGCCAATTCTAACGTCCAATACATAGTTTATCTCTTTTTAATAGGTCTCAAAAAACTTACGCAAAAATAAATTTTTTGTTATGCGAGTCAACATTTATTAAAAAGTGTGGCTCTCGCTGCCACATCTCTGCACATCTATTTGTTTATCAAACACTTCAATCTTTTTCTGGAAGCCAGGGCATCTCATCGGCATCCAATTCTTTGGCTAACCAACGGGACAAAACGAACAGATAATCGCTAAATCGATTCAGGAACTGAAAAGTCAGTGTTTGAACCTGGTGTGTTTCATTCATTCTCAGCACTGTGCGTTCTGCTCTTCTGCAAACACTTCTAGCCATGTGAGCGCTGCTCACTGCCTGATGGCCACCGGGCAAAATAAAATGACGCATCTCAGGTAGATCCTCCTCAAGTCGATCAATCTCTCTTTCGATCGCAACGATGTCATCTTCCTTTAATTGTGGTAGTTTCATTTTAGAACCACCTTCAACTTCCGCCAACAAACTACCCATAGTAAAAAGCCTGTCCTGACTCCAGACTAAGAAATCCTTGGTCTTTTGATCAGGTGCCCAGTCGCGAACAAGCCCCACAAATGAATTGAGTTCATCGACTGTTCCATATGCTTCAATCTGAACGTGATGTTTTGGAACGCGCTTACCTCCTATCAAAGATGTTTCTCCAGTGTCGCCTTTCTTAGTGTATATTTTCATTTTTGGTTTTGTAAAAGTTAAACCTGATTACAGCACAGGCAAAAATTTGTTTGCCCAAATCTCGAATAATGACAAAAATGGGCTTTTTCACGGTCTAAATCTTTCACGTTCAACTTTGCCCTTTAGAGAATAAAGCAAAAAAAGTGAATCCGGCAAAAAAACTTTTTGAGATTTACTCAGCTCGGATTCCCGGCACTACAAAAACTGTTAAGCTCAACTTCCAATTGCTCAATAACTTTAAATTTGCGAAAACCATAAACCAAACGGCCTGTGAGCACGATGATGGAGGAAGGGTTTGTAAAGTACAGCGACCCAAAAAAACAAGAACGCTACGACCGCGCCTATTTGAAAATGGCCGAGGAATGGGCAAAACTTTCGCACTGCAAGCGCAGACAGGTTGGCGCTCTTTTGGTGAAGGAAGGAATGATCATCAGTGATGGCTACAACGGCTCTCCAACTGGGTTCCCAAACAACTGCGAAGGAGATGACGGCAGCACGTTGTGGTACGTTCTTCACGCAGAAGCCAATGCAATAATGAAAGTAGCCAAGTCGCACAACAGCGCGCGGAACTCCACTCTCTACATCACAATGTCGCCCTGTCGCGACTGCAGTAAGCTCATTCTTCAGGCCGGAATAAAAAGGTTGGTTTACATCCGGGGTTATAAAGATGACGCAGGATTAAAATTTTTGGATCGCGCAGGATTGGAAATTGTCCAAATCGAAAAACCCTGATTCACAACAAAAAGCTTGCGATAGTGGTTAAATAAGGGCGAAATTTTAGAACTCTTTAGATTAAGTCAGAAAGCGAATGTCACAAAGAATTGACGATTATATTGGATCGGGAAACAACCGAAAAAGGTTTAACCCACTTCAACCTCTCATTTATGCCATTCTTCTCATGGTCGGCCTCTACATTGGCACCAACCTGGATGACGGCAATATTTTTTACGTTGAAAAACAGGACGAATCGAACCCAAACAAGTTGGTGAATATCATCAACTACATTGATAAAAACTATGTGGACACCGTTCACAAACAACGACTCATTGAAGGAGCCATCGAATCGATCCTGACCGACCTCGACCCTCACTCCTACTACATCAGCTCGGAAGAGCTACAGAGAATTCAGGAACCACTAGAGGGAAACTTCGAAGGAATCGGAGTTGAGTTCACCATCCAGGACGACACGCTGATGGTTGTTTCTCCTATTGAAAACGGACCTTCGGAGAGAGCGGGCATTCGCGCTGGCGATAAAATTGTGCGTGTTGAAGGCGACACCATTGCCGGCACCGGCCTCACCAATGAGAGAGTGATGAAACTCTTAAAAGGTAAGAGCGGGACAGAAGTCGAACTGGGGATTAAGCGCAGAAACAAATCGGAATTGATGACCTTCAACATCGTCCGTGAAGAAATCCCTATCAAAAGCATTTTGGCCAGCATCAAGGTAAATGACAACACTGGTTACGTGAAAGTAGCTCGCTTTGCCAAGCCCACCTACCATGAGTTCAAGTCTGCTGTGAGTGACATGAAGAAAAACGGTGTGAAGAACCTCATCATTGATCTTCGCGGGAATGGCGGAGGTTACCTGAACACTGCCATACCGATGGTCGAAGAATTCCTCAACAAGGATGACCTCATCGTCTACACAGAAGGAAAAAACTCACCGTACACGCCCTATCACGCGAGTGGCAAAGGTCAGTTTAAAGACATGAAACTCGTTGTGCTCATTGATCAGGGCTCAGCTTCTGCCAGCGAAATTATGGCCGGGGCTCTTCAGGATCACGACAGGGCGATAACTGTAGGAAGAAGAAGTTTTGGAAAAGGCCTCGTGCAGGAAGAAATTGGTCTGCCCGATCAATCGGCACTGCGACTCACTGTTGCGCGCTATTATACACCAGTAGGACGAAGCATTCAACGACCTTATGGAGATGGAATTGACTACGAGCACGATTTTGAGCAGCGCTACGAAAGTGGTGAACTTGTATCTGCCGATAGCATCAATTTCCCCGACAGCCTGAAATACACCACCCCAGCGGGTAGAACTGTCTATGGTGGTGGTGGAATTATGCCAGATATTTTTGTACCCATAGACACTGTAGGAACTTCTCGATTCCTAACAGAGCTCAACTACAGTAATCTTTTCAGGGAATTCTCATTTCGCTACGTTGATGCAAATCGCAATGAACTCAAAACTTTTGAGAGTGCTTCGGACTTTGAAGCCAACTTCAACTCAAAAGGAAAGGTCTATGACGAGTTCATGGATTTTGCGAGTGCTGAAGGTTTCACACCTAAAAACGATGACGAAGAGATTTCAAAAAGTCGAATTCAGCTTCTCACAAAAGCGCATATCGCACGAAATCTTTTCAACGATGAAGCTTTCTACCAAATTCTTTTGAAAGACGACAACGTCTTTGAGAAAGCCATAGAAATCACCAGAGACTACAGCAGCTTCGCCATCACAGCGGATTGACAACTTATTGCTTATCAGTCTTCGAGCTGTTTTTCAAAACATTATCAAGATGGAGCTGTTTTACTCTGACATGCCCGATAGCTTTTGAAAGCTAACCGAGCATTCACGGTTGAATTTTTATATTTGACCAATAAGGAATAAACCCTATATATTAACCACAAAAAACGAAATCAACATGGCATTTAATCTTCCAGATTTACCTTATGCTAAGGATGCATTGGAGCCTCATATCGATGCGCGCACAATGGAAATCCATCACGATAAACACCATGCCGGATATACCAAAAAGCTCAACGCAGCAATTGAAGGATCGGCTATGGCTGACATGTCTATCATGGACATTTTGAAAGGCATTGACAGCAACGCTGACAAAGCTGTTCGCAACAACGGTGGCGGTTTTTACAATCATTCACTGTTTTGGGAAGTAATGGGACCAAACGGTGGCGGACAGCCATCAGGTGATTTGGCCAGCGCAATCGACTCTGCTTTTGGCTCTTTCGACAAGTTTAAAGAAGAATTTTCTGCGGCTGCAGCATCTCGCTTTGGTTCAGGATGGGCCTGGCTAGTTGTAAATAACGGCAAGCTAGAAATCTGCTCAACTCCAAATCAGGATAATCCAATTATGCCTGTGGCTGAGTGCAGTGGTCACCCAATTCTCGGGCTCGATGTATGGGAGCACGCTTACTATCTGAAGTATCAGAATAAGCGTCCTGATTATATCGATGCGTTTTTTAACGTGATCAACTGGGATGCAGTAGCGAAAAAATTTGAAGAAGCGAAGTAATTTCTTCTTCGACAAACGCACATTTAATTAAGGTAGGCCCTGTCAATTAGTTTTGGCGGGGTCTTTTTTTTTGTCTGATTAATCGAGACACCTCTTCGCCAATCAAAACTTCTATATTTACCGCAATGCAGGAATATGTTATCATAGTAGCTGGCGGTGTTGGCAAGCGAATGGGAGCTCCTCTTCCTAAGCAATTTTTGGAGTTAGCCGGCAGGCCAATTCTGATGCGGACCATTGATCAATTTAAAGGAGCACGTCCTCAGATCAACGTGATTGTTTCCATCCACAGCGACTATATTGAGCTCTGGCAGTCGCTTTGTGAAAAACATCAGTTTACGATAGATCACACCTTGGTGGCCGGAGGCAAGGAGCGTTTCCATAGCGTGAAAGCCGGTCTCGACAGTATTTCTGCAGAAGAAGGTGTGGTGGGAGTTCATGATGCGGTGCGCCCCCTCGTGAGCGAAAAAACCATTCAGACTTGTTTTGATAGTGCTTCAGCTAAGGGAGCAGTAGTGCCAGTCACCATGGTTTTCGACAGCATTAGAAAAGTCACCGATGCCGGCAATAAAGCCGTGAACAGAATCGATTATCGGATAGTACAAACGCCTCAATGTTTCGATCTCAAGCTCATAAAATCAGCTTTCAACTCTGGCTATCGGGAGGAATTCACGGACGATGCGAGTGTGGCAGAAGCTGCCGGTCATGACATTAACCTCGTAGAAGGAAATCGCGAAAACATAAAAGTGACCACTTCCGAAGACTTAAAGATTGCCGAAGCCTTTCTGGCTCAGCGCACGGACTGATTGTCGAAAAAGAGGTACTTCCCAGAAATCTCTGACCACTTGCTGTATCTGGTGAATAACATCAGAAACCCTACGAAAATCACTATAGAAATCACAGTGATCAACGGAGAAGCCGCCTGGCTTTCGAGTTGACCATCAGTAAAAGATGGATCGTGCTGGATGTAGTAGTAAGTGATCACCGCCAGGGCATTGTTGGTGAAGTGCGCCAAAATAGGAGCCCAGATCGTTCCACTCCAAATCAGGAGATATCCAAAAATGGCACCGAGCATCATTCTGGGTAGAAAACCGTAAAACTGCATGTGAATGGCGCTAAACACAAAAGCTGTAATCCAGATGGAAAGGTGAATTCGCTTGGTGGCTTTTGCCATTTGACTTTGTACAATCCCGCGGAAGGCAAGTTCTTCGCCCACTGCTGGCAGCGCAGCAAAAAGCAGTAAGTTCAAAAGCAGGTCGGAAACATTCGGCATGTTCATCATCCGCTCGGTCATGTCTGCCGCCCGGTCCTCAAAAGGTTTAAAGATGCCTTCCAACGTACTTCCTTCGGGAATGAGCCATTCGTTCAGCCTAATGGTCCACTCAATTTGAGAAAGTGTGAAAATCATGAATATTGGAACGAACAGTAGCATCCACGATCCGCGTTTCGACCAAAAATCATCTACTGCCTCGCGAGAAAACATGACAACGAACAAGATCGAGGCGACAATGAAACTCCCAAGCTGGTTGGCCGCATTTGTCCACCTCAAGATTTGAATATCATTGGGATCTTCTTTCTGCCCTGTAACGATTGAAAATACCTCTTCATAGCTGAGTCCGAGGTTGGCACTTAAAATCAGAATCGCAAGGCCACTAAAGATCAGCCCAAAAACGTAGGTAAGAGGAAGAAAGATGATAACCTTTGCAGCAGGTGAAAGACTTCGAAGAAAGGAGTTCGCCATGGAACTGGATTCAGATTTCGTAACTTTGTCGACCGCAAAAATGCAGCATTTCTGCCAAACCTGAAAAACATGGTGAAGATTGGAGACATAGAACTAGGTGATTTTCCGCTTTTGCTGGCACCTATGGAAGACGTGAGCGACCCGCCTTTTCGTCACCTGTGCAAAAGAGCAGGTGCAGATTTGATGTACACTGAATTTATTTCTTCGGAAGGCTTGATTCGCGATGCAGCTAAGAGCGTGCAAAAACTCGATGTTTACGAACAAGAGCGACCAATCGGCATTCAGATTTTTGGGAGCGATATCGAATCCATGAAGCGAGCTACAGAAATTACGGCCGAGAGCAATCCCGACATCATCGACATCAACTACGGCTGCCCGGTGAAAAAGGTAGCCTGCAAAGGAGCCGGAGCCGGAATTCTTCAAGACATTCCAAAGATGGTGGAGATGACACGCGAAATTGTCAATTCCACTTCCCTGCCTGTGACTGTGAAAACACGCCTCGGCTGGGACGACAGCACCAAGTACATCGTAGAAGTTGCCGAGCGACTTCAGGATGTAGGCATCAAGGCGATCTCCATCCACGGTCGCACCCGCAAGCAGATGTACAAAGGAGAAGCCGACTGGACGCTGATCAACGCGGTGAAGGAAAACCCCAGGATGAACATTCCTGTTTTTGGAAATGGCGATATCGATTCTCCCGAAAAAGCGCTGGCCTACAAAAACCAATACGGAGTGGACGGAGTGATGATTGGCCGCGCTTCTATTGGCAATCCGTGGATTTTTAGGGAGATAAAGCACTACGTAAAAACCGGTGAAATTCTACCACCGGCTAGTCTCGATGAACGCGTGGATGCTGCCAAAGAGCACCTTCAAAAATCAATCGATTGGAAAGGCGAAAAGCTCGGTGTAGTAGAAATGCGCAGGCATTACAACAACTACTTTAAAGGAATTCCTCATTTTAAGGAGCACCGAATGACTCTCGTTACGGAGATGGATGCAAATGTCATTTTCGAAAAGCTGGACGATATCCGAAAGAACTTTGCTGGTTATCAGTTTGCTTCCTGAGTACCATAGCGCGACACCAGAAAGTGAACGAGCAAAAAACTCGATGCTGAGCCGATGAGTAGCACAGTTCCAAAGATTCCAAGCACATCGAGAAAAGCCACTCGCATCGGGTAGAACTCAACGATGGACCCTTGTAGTCTCAAGATTCCGATGTGCTGCTGGGCGAGACAAATGGCCACTCCGATAATGAGTCCGGCCAGCGCTCCTACCAGATTTATCAGAACTCCCTCCAGAAAGAAAATTCTTCTGATGGTTTTCTTTTGCGTTCCCATACTCTGCAGGATGAAAATGTCTTTCTTTTTCTCAATCACCAGCATCGTGAGTGAAGCTAAAATATTGAAAGCTGCAATCACCAAAATGAAAAGCAAAATGAGAAACGTTGCCCACTTCTCGGATGCGTTGGTCTTGTAGATCAGCGCGTTTTTGTCGTAGCGGGTAATCACTTTCAAGTTGTCGCCCAGTTGCTGTTGGAGTTCTTTTTTGAAGACTTTTAAATCTTCGACTCCTTGCAACTTCATTTCAAAAGCGCTCACTTCATTTTCGTAGTTAAAGGTTTTCTTGCCAAACTCAAGCGGCACAATGATGTATTTCACATCGAGCTCGGCATTCACCGAATAAGCGCCACTCACCATGATCGGTTTTTTGTTGAACGCGTTTTCGCGATAGGTTTTCAGGTTTCTACCGCCTACGGGCGCAAAAACCGTTATCATCGGCTTGTCCCCGGTGCGAAGCGGAAGTCGGAGTTCGCTGCGAATCCCCACCCCCACAAGAGCGTAGTTAAACTCATCGTCTTTCATCAAAAAGTCTCCGGCAATCACAGCCGAGTCGATTTGCGAAACTTGATGGTAGCTTTCGTCCACGGCTTTCAGTGTCGCCACGGTCACTTTGTCGCGATACTTAAGCATCACATCTTCTTCGATTACAGCAGTCCAGGCAGCAATTTTTGGATTGTTGTCAAATATTGAAGTATCCAGTGAGTCGTTGTGGATCGTTTTCCCGGAAGCCGGCATCACGGTGATCTCCGCATCGAACGTGCTGAACATCTCCTCGACCAAAACCTCGATTCCATTGAATGCCGACAGCACTACGATCATAGCCGCAGTGACAGTAGCCACAACCACCATCGAGATCAGCGAGATCACGTTGATGATGTTCTTCTTCTTTTTGGAGAAGAGGTATCTGCGGGCGATGTAGTAGGGAAAATTCATGGTCGATTCTACAGGCCTCAAAGAAACACAATTGAAAGGTGATTGACAAGGATGAACTGGCAAGAGGCGAAAAGCGAAATTCCAATGACCAAACCAAAATCATCAACCCTTCACAATTTTTTCGAAAACTATAGGTTGTATTGTTTGCGTCTCTTTTCGAATAGACAAAACCAAGACTATGACCCGTTCGATTAATCGCTATTTTCGCAGCTCCATGAAGAAGCTTACTCTCATTTTTAGTCTCCTTTGTATGGCCGCTTTCGGCCAGTTGTCAGCGCAGACCACTGCTCCTAAGTACAGCAATGAGTTTTTGCAAATCGGTGTTGGCGCCCGCGCTTTGGGCATGTCCAACTCTCAGGTATCAGTGGTTAACGATGTGACCTCGGGCTACTGGAACCCTGCCGGACTTTTGAGAATGGAAAACGATCTTGAAATCGGAGCCATGCACGCAGAGTATTTTGCGGGAATTGCCAAATACGACTACGGTGCTGTGGGTAAAAAGCTGGACGACAAAAATGCCGTTGGCTTTTCTGTGATTCGTTTCGGTGTGGACGACATTCCAAACACGACTGAACTGATTGATGCCGAAGGAAACATCGACACAGATCGCATCACAAGATTTTCTGCTGCGGATTACGGCTTTGTTTTTTCTTATGCGCGCCAATCGAACATTCCAGGTCTTTCACTCGGTGCCAATGCAAAAGTGGTTTACCGAAAAATAGGTGATTTTGCCCAGGCCTGGGGCTTTGGCCTCGATGCCGGAGCACAATACGAAACCGGCAAATGGCGATTTGGAGCCATGGCTCGAGATGTCACCAGCACGTTCAACGCCTGGCAAATGTCTCTGGACGAACGCACCATCGAGGTTTTTGAGCAAACAGGCAACGAGATTCCCGGAAACTCAATCGAGGTGACTTTGCCAAAACTGATCCTTGGAGCCTCTCGCGATTTTCAGATCACCGAAAAGGTTGGACTGCTCGCAGCGGTTGACATCGATATCAGCACAGACGGACAACGAAACGTTTTGGTCTCTGCCGACCCGGTGAGTGTGGATCCACATCTTGGAATAGAAGCCGATTACATGGACATCGTTTTCATTCGTGCCGGTGTGGGAAATATTCAGCGCGTAAAAACCTTGCTCAACGAGGATGACTTCACATTTCAACCCAACATGGGAATCGGACTAAAGATTAAATCCTTCACCCTCGATTACGCCCTCACCGACATTGGCGATGTCTCCGGAGCGCTTTACTCCAATGTGTTCTCGCTGAAGTTTGGGTTGTAAACCCTGGAATATTGCGAACTCTAAGAATCATCACCATATGCACAACCTTTTTAGTTGGAGGGTTTGCACTTCTCGTTATCATTTTGAACGAGTTGGAAAGCGGCCCCTCACCTCTCGAGGATCCTACAATGTTTTTCCCAATAGCTGGTTGTCTGCTGTGTATTCCCAGTCTGATTTTCAATTTCAAAAAATTAAAATCAAAGGAAGAAATTAGTGCCTCGAATGAAAGCCTTCTCGATTTTGACTTTTCCACAGACGAACTTTCAGATTCAGGGAAACCAAGAACCACTCTCTTGCTATGGATCATGAACCTCGTTTTTGGTCTGTTTATCTTTGCTATTGGACTAGTCTTACTGAGTTTTGCTGTGCGCCCAGATCCATATTCTTCCTCATTTCAAAAGCTCTTTTCCTTTGTTCTGACTACAGTAGTTATTTTCACCGGTGCTGCAGTAATTGTCCTGGGTCGGAAGAGGTGATTAGTTTTTATCTGGAACAGCAACGACCTTGCTAAACAGTTTACGCAGTTGTCGAACAACTGGTCAATCTACAAAATGGTCTGTTCTTTTACATGCGGCTCTAGAACTCAAAAGCATGTGATTTATATTTTTTCAATTGTGCTCTACCTAAGGAAAAGCTATCCATGAGCATGAATAATGAAGCTTAAAAGTATTCTTTCTGATTGGGACATTCTTTGAACGATATGTATTAATTTTATAGACAAACTACTAAACATGCGATCTCTTTGTTGCCTCCTTTTTTCAGTCTCTTTCTTCCTCTTGACACATCCTATTTCTGCTCAGGATATTAATCTGGACCTTGACCTTGTAGGCTACTACCAACTAGAAAACAATGACTCAGACTCTTCAGGTTTGACAAATGATGCCACAGCAGTAGGAGGAACATATGTTGAAGACCAATGGGGCAATCCTCTTTCTGCGTACAGATTGGACGGCTATGACCAACACATCATCTACCCAGAAATAATTACTCTGGCAGAGCCTGAATGGAGTTATTCCCTGTGGCTAAAGCCGGAAGAATACGCCACAGCCTTTACTGATATGTTTTTGCTCTCCCTGGCAGACGTAAGTGTTTTTGAAGATGTCCACCTATTCATAGATGATGAGGATAATGAATTCAAGACTTACTTTGCCTCGGAAGGAGACAAAGAGAGTACAGATGTAATCGCAGAACCTGGCAACTGGTATCACCTCACCATAAGCAGCTCTGCGAGTGATACGGTGAGAGTCTATGTCAACGGTGAAAAACGCATTGAAAAGATGATTGACTTCACAGGCACTGGAAACTCTTCTTTTATGTTGTCCAGCATTATCGAATTCGACCCGGTTTACAAAGGTCGATTCCTGGGTGTGGTAGATGAGATTAGAATTTACGACCGGGTTCTAACTGATGACGAAGTGGCCACACTTCACGACCCGGACTGGAACACCCCAGAAGAACCTCCGGAGCCAGTCTTTCTCGAGCTCCACCAATCATTTACAGGACTTACGGGAAACCCAATAATTCGCACAAATGCTACAGTAACCCGAATAATGGCTTTCGACCCTCGTGGTAGATTAGTACTTGATATGACTTCTGGATTTTCCGATGAATTTGAAGTACCGATCCCACCTGCATCATCCGGAATGTATGTACTTCACATCTTCACCACCGAGGACAAGCACGTAGAGAAGATAATGCTCATGTACTAATGGGTTAAAGGCCAATTATGGTATAATATTTCTACCTCAATCCATTCCTGGTCAAAACTTTGGCTGACATTGGTGATATCTCAATGGCAATTGATTTTATTATCTTCTCCGAAGCTTGGCTTGCAGAGCTATTCAAGTATCCAACTCAGCATTTTCTAGTTAAATCAATGATAAGATGAGAATTTACAGAATTATAACCATTTGCGTCATTTCACTGCTAGGAGCATTTGGAGCTTTCATAGTTATCAAGGAGCTTTCTCAGAATCTACAGGCGTTTCAAAAGGACCTTACATTGTTAATTCCTTTGGGAGTAACTATTCTATTTATTCCAAGTTTAATTTTCAATTTGAAAAGGCTCAATCAAGGTGCAGAAAGATCAAACTTGAGCAGAGACTTGCTAGATCTTGAACCGATCGACCAGGAGGATTCTCAGAAAAGTTCAAAGTTTCTGTGGCTTACTAATCTTCTCTTTGGGATATACACTTCAATTCTGGGAGTTTTGGTAGTAGCGCTTCTTGTTAACACTCCCGCAAAGAGTTTTTTTCTTGCTCTCTTCTCAGGACTTGTGATGGTTACTCTTTTTTTCACCGGAATATCAGTTATTGTATTGGGACGGAAGAGGTAATCTGAGTACAACTCTTTTTGAGAGAAAAAACTCGTTAATGAATTATCTTTCTACCCGAAAAACCTCAACCGACATGAAAAAAAGATTAGGAGAGCTCGTCATTCAGATCATTCCTGTGATGATCGGTGTGTACCTCGGATTCGTTCTTTCAGATTGGGCGAAGAGCAATGAGATCAGTTCGAAAAAAGACCAGTTGGCACAAAATATTTCACTTGAAATTGAAAGCAACAGGCAAAAACTGAAGAATGTGATCGACTATCATAAGATGCTTCGCGATAGCTCGAGACATTACGCAAACTCAGACTCAACCCCAGAGAGGATACGATTTTTTGGAGGCTTAAGAACACAATCGTTGACAAGCAGTGCCTTCGAAACTGGAATTCAAACAGGAATAATCAACGAACTAGAACTCGATCAAATCCAAACGTTAAACAAAACCTACACTCAACAGGAGTCTTACAACGATTTTGGCAAAGTTGTACTATCTGGAATTATCAATTTTGACTTTCAGAATAAAACGTCATCGATTGAAAGACTTCTCAACTTTTTATCAATCACCATGACAGACATTGTCATTAAAGAAAAGCAGTTACTTGAGGAGTACGAAGACACTCTCGAGATGATTGACAAATAGAAGTTTCTTACTTGTTTTACACTATTTTACAATCCTGAACACCGATCTGACCCAAACCAGATTACTTTTACTTGTGCACCAATCGACAAACAATGAAAGCAATCTGGCCGATCCTCATTTTTGGAATCCTGACCACTGGCTCTTGCAACAGCAGGGCTCAAGAAGATGACAGCTCTTCGCCTGAAGGATCTGTCCAACAAATCATCGCTCCAGGTGAAACCATACTCAGCATCCACCAGGACCAAAATGGCGACTACTGGTTTGGCAGCAATGGACTTTATCACTACGATGGAAAGAACCTCACTCACTACACCAGGGAAGACGGTTTGATAGGAGACCAAATTCGCGACATCCAGGAAGATGACGAGGGCACCTTGTACTTCGACACTCCCAGAGGAGTCAGCAAATTTGATGGAAAAAAATTCGAGTGGCTCAGACCATTTGACCTGGAAGACAATGAGTGGAAGCTAGAAAAAGGTGATTTGTGGTTTAGAGAAAGTGGCGATAGAAACGCTGTTTACAGGTATGATGGCGATCGCTTGTACGAGCTTCAATTACCGGAAAAAGACTTGGAAAAAGCTTATGGCATGGACTTCGGAAAGCCACGCTACAGCCCTTATGGACTCTACAGCACCTACACAGACAAGGCGGGCAACATTTGGTTCGGAACTCTCTCCGCTGGTGTTTTTTGTTTTGATGGTGACTCCATCCACTGGATTGCCGAACGAGAGCTCACAACACTCGAAGATGGTCGTGTGCCGGGAGTGCGCTCCATCATCGAAGACAAGGATGGAAATTTCTGGCTGAGCAACACGCTCAATCGCTACAACGTGAAAATCTCTGATGGCCAATTTTCATACGAAAAGCTAGATGGCCTGGACCAATCGACAGGTGGTCCACTAATGGAATTCCCTTACTTCATGTCTGCAGTCACCGATAACGAGACGGGCGATTTGTGGATGGTCACCTACGCGCAAGGAGTGTGGCGCTATGATGGGCAAAACCTTAAGCAGTACAAAATCATGAATGCAGGAACCGAAGTCCTTCTGTATTGCATCTATAAAGACAGAGAAGGAAATCTATTACTTGGAACACACGGTGCTGGAGTTTGGCAATTTGAAAGCGGGGAGTGGAAGAGGTTTGAGATAGCTACAGTTGGTCAATAGAGCCCCACGACAGCAGCACTCGAAGTCGCCTCAAAATCGTGCCCCACATTGGGCAGTAACTGATAATTCCAGTTCCAGGAAATGTTGAGAGACTGTGCTGTGGCAAGGTTCTCGTTGTAGAAATATTGAGCGCGCTCCAGACGATCGTCTCCCTGGGCATCTGCGTAAATATTGTGGCGCAATCCCGGTGCATTCGGATCGTTGTCGGCACTTCCAATCATCACTGTAATTGAGGTAGAATACAGGTTGCTCAAATCGAGATTCTCTCGCGGGCTTTCTTCCAGACCATACGGAAAAATTACTTCGTCATCTGGCATGGTATACCACCCGGAAGCAGCAGCAACTACCCGGTTGAACTTCGCATTCGGTTTGAAAATCACCAGGCGATGCACAAACTGGCCCCCAGCCGAATGGCCGAAAACATCGTAGCTCGGCTGAGTGCTTCCAGTAATGGATTTTACGTATTCAAAAATCGGATCTACCACAGAAAAAGTCCACTCTTCCTCTGGATTCAGGGTTTGAGGAGTTGGGTTATCGCCATCAACAAAGATATTTCCAAGATTGTAAGAGTCCCCGCCTGGATAGAACTCGTCAGAAAATTCAGGCGCTACAACAATAAAGTTTCGCTGATCGGCTGCAGAGATGAGTGCATCCCGACCGCCCTGAGCATCTCTTCCTGCACCGTGAAAAACCATCAGAATTGGTGTATCCTCAGTAGCATCCTGTGGAATGTGATAGAAAACCTGTACCGGTTTGTTGGCCAATGGTGAAAACTGGTCGAAGGTGAAGGTTCCCGTTCCACGAATTTGAATTCCTGAACCAGTTTCGATGCTCTCACTTTTATCACACCCTACAGAAACCAGAGCCAGAGCCACAAACACAATTAAAAACTTGTGCATAATTTGAAAATTGAACACCAAAAATACTGAGTGCCATTTCAGAAAATCAGTCCACGAATCATATTTTATTCATACCAGTTCAACTACACGAAGTGTTGTTGATAGAGCTTTGCCATTTGCTCCACTTTCTTTTTGATGATTGGTGGCCTAACGGATGAATAGCCCATAATAAACCCTTGCTTTTTCACTTCACCACTGTAGCACTTGCTCAGGGAGTGTGTTACAATGTTGTGTTTGGCGAAAAGCTCTACCACCGCTTGATCATTGATTCGATCGTCAACCTGAGCATGAAGGTGCAAGCTGTGCATTCCATTCTTCACTAACCGCACGTTGCTTTCGAAAGAATCTTCAAAAGTTTTAGTAAACAGCGTCTCTCTTTCTTCTGCAACTTCAATTACTTCTTTGACGTGGCGGTGCAAGTAGTGCTTCTCGATAAACTGATTTAGAACCACTTGAATTGAGGGAGGCACAAATCGATGCGAGTGCTTGAGTAAAGCTTCTACCGCATTCAGCAAGTATAGTGGCACTACCATGTAACCCATTCGGATAGACGGATGCAGCAAGCGGTTGAACGTGCTGAGATAAATCACTCGATCATCCTTGTTAAGCCCAAAAAGTGAAGGCGTGTGGTTATCGAAGTTGTGCAGCTCGTGCTCATAGTCATTTTCAATGATGAAAGCCTCGTTCTCGGAAGCCCATTGCAGTAGATCTTTTCTTCTCTGCAAACTCATCCGCTCACCTGTTGGATAATGGCAGGAGGGCGTGCAGTGCAGAAGCCTCGTATTCTTAAAACGTTTCTCATTGAGCTGTTCCACTTTCAGTCCTTCTCCATCGAGATCAACCGTTTCGATCTCTGCTCTAAGACTTCTAAAAATAGAATTGACGTTTGGGAAAGTAGGGTTCTCGATAGCCATTTTATCCCCAGGATTCAGCACAACATTCCCTACCAGATAGAGCGACTGTAAGGATCCTGAAGTGATGAGAATCTGCCTTGGCTCACATTTAATGTTTCGACTCAGGTTCAGGTAATTGGCAATATTTTTCTTCAACTGATCTATTCCCGTGGACGGAGAATAAGAGAGTGCCGAAGACTTGATGTAGCGCCAGTAAAAATTCGACAGATTTTTCCACTGGTTCACCGGGAAAATATCCAATGGCGGCAATCCCGGTCTAAAAGCAATGCTCTTATCGTCTGTACTGTTTATCAGTGACACATTCTTCAAAAAAGACTTTCCTGTTTCAGATATAGGCGGGTAATTTTTTGAAGGTAAGTCCAGTTTTTTGTGCTGACCGTGGTCATTCAGCTGTATTTGTTTCACAAAATGGCCAGCACCCTGTCTGGAATCGATGTACCCTTCCAGTCTCAAAAGTTCATAGGCGCGAATAACTGTGGTTCTGGAAATCTCCAACTCTTTTGATACCACTCTTGTGGAAGGAAGCTCAATGTCAGAAGGCAATTCGTTGTTGATAATCGAATCTTTAAGCACGTTGTAGAGTCGCTGATAGAGGCTTACTGACTTGTTTTGAGACTTGTGGCGCTTTGTCTTCTGCGTAAACTTTCGGGAAATTCTATCGAGTACCGATTCCATACTGGTATTATTAAAAAGAGATAATTGGTATGCTAAAGATAGGATTAAAACGAGGTCATTGGTTGAAAATTACAGATCTCTGTCGCTGGCAGAGCACATTTTATGAATCTCTAAAAACCCAGATGATGAAAAAATTATACTTACTATTCGCATTAGTCTTTATCGCTAGTGCTTCTTTCGGACAGCTCGTGATCAATGAAGTACTCTACGATCCTTCGAACGAAGCTCTCGATGGCGATGCCAACGGAGACGGAGCTTACGACCAGGAAGAGGATACTTTTATTGAGTTTATAAACACGGGAACAACAAATTTCAACGCCAGTGGCTACGAAATTTGGGATGACCTTGCTGAAGGTGAACCAAAGTATGTCATTCCAGATGAAACGTGGATTCCCCCAGGTGGTGCTCTCGTTGTATTTGGTGGTGGAACACTTACCGGAGATTTCGGTGGCGCAGTATTGCTCACAACAGAAAACGCAGATGGTTTAAACTTCAACAACTCCGGTGAAGTAATCGTGATTCGCGATAATGAAGGAAACGAAATTTTGACCTTTGACTCTGACGCTCTGTCGAATAACCCCAACGAATCTTACACGCGAAATCCTGATATCACAGGAGATTTTGAGCAGCATGGTGACAACACGCCAATCCTCTTTTCTCCAGGGACAATGATCGATGGAACGCCTTTCAACACAGCTTTTGTTGTGGAAAGTATTACTGTTCAAGGTGAAGGCGGAGCAACCAGCATCGACACCCAGGGAGGAACACTTCAGATGGAAGCGATGGTGATGCCAGACTTTGCCGATGATCAATCGGTAACCTGGTCTGTTACCTCAGGTGAGAACGTGGCCAGCATCTCTGATTCTGGTTTACTCACAGCCATGGAAGACGGAACAGTGGAAGTTACTGCCACGGCTAATGATGATTCAGGTATAACAGGATCCGCGGAAATCACTGTTACCAACCAAAGCATTGGAATCGAAGAAAATGCTCAGGTTGAACTTTCGGTTTACCCTAACCCTGCTCAGAACTTCATTACCGTTAAGGCTTCAGAAAATGTCAATTTTATTCAGGTTATCAACCTGAGAGGAAAAACAGTTTTGGAAGCACCCGTTGCAGGAGAAAAAGTAGATGTTTCGAAGTTGCAAGAAGGAGTTTATTTGCTCAAGGCGTTTTCAAATGGAAATGTCAGCACTTCTCGATTTATCAAGCTTTAATCAAACCAATCGGCAAGTTCTATTTAGAAACTTCAAATTGATTCAATGAAAATTAACAGATTGATCCTAATTGCGCTCATCAGCGGAATGTTTACAGCTTGTGAAACTGATGATGTCGACAGCTCTCTGGGCGGACCGGAGGTGAGCCTTTCGGCATCGACTACCACCATCAGCGAAAATGGTGGTACAGTCGAAGTTTCACTATCACTTAGTGATGAATCTGATGATCAAATCCTGGTGGATCTCGCCTTTGCGGGATCCGCTTCAGGACTTGGAGAGGATTACAGCATCAGTGCTGATGTGGTGACTTTCAACGCTGGAGAAAAGCAGAAAAGCATCACCATAACTGCAGTGCAGGACACTTTGGAAGAAGGAAATGAGAGCATTACAGTGAGCATTTCTAACGCTAGTAATGCACAATTCGAACCCACCGAAAGCCTGGCCATCGTTATTGAAGATGACGATGTATCACTTCAGTCGCAGTTGATACTGAATGAAATTCTCTACGACCCGTCTAACGAAGGTCTGGATGGAGATGCAAACGGTGATGGAACTTACGCTCAAAATGAAGATGAGTTTATTGAGCTGTTTAATCTATCTACCCAACCGCTGGACATGAGCGGGTATGAGATTTTCGATGACGAAAACCTGGCGATCAATACTCCAAACCACACGGTAGCTCCCAATACAATTATTCAGCCTGGACAGGCACTGGTAATTTTTGGAGGAGGAACACCCACAGGTACATTTGGAAACGCCACTGTTCAGACAACGGACTTTGGAGAATTGAATCTCAACAATGCCGGAGATCGATTGACCATCAAAAATGCTGATGGAGAAACTATTCTCACGTTCGACATTGAGCCTCTTTCAAACAATCCGAACGAATCTTACACGCGAAATCCCGACCTTACCGGTGACTTCGTGCAGCACAACACTGTCAATGGTATACTATTTTCACCTGGAACAAGAACTGACGGCTCTCCCTTTTAAAAACCAAAGCTGGAAAGAATTAGTATGAGTTTTATTGCTCCCATTATTGCCCTTGGCTTCATTGTCATTGTCGCTACTCTACTGCTCAAAAAATGGTATCCGCATGCCGTGCTTTTAATAGCCGGATTACTGATGCTAATTGTGGCATGGGCAATGGATCTTCAACTCCCTTCGCTGATGAAATCGACTGGTTCTACTGGGCTAGACCTGTTTCGATACATCAAAGAATCTTTTAGCGAAACCAACGCAGGAGTGGGATTGATGATCATGGCCATTGGCGGATTTGTAGCCTACATCGATCATATCGGTGCTTCGGGGGCTCTTGTGCATTTGGCCATAAAACCATTATCGCTTCTCAAAAAATACCCGCACTTATCGGCCTCAGCTGTAATCCCAATCGGACAGGTGCTTTTTGTTTGCATTCCATCTGCAGCTGGATTGGGACTTTTGCTCATGGCTTCTGTTTATCCGATTTTGAGAAACATTGGCGTCAGCAATCTATCCGCAGTTTCGGTGATCACTGCTTGTACGGCTTTTGGGATAGGACCAGCCTCGGCCATCACCGCCAGCGCGGTTACCATTGCTGGCGAAGCTCCTGTGAGTTATTTCGTTCAGCACCAAATTCCGCTTGTGATCCCACTATCGATAGTAGTGGCTGTTGCATTTTACTTTGTCAATCGCCACTTCGACAAAACCGAGGATCAAAAGCCTGTGGATGTTTCCAAGAAAGGTAGTGTGAAAGCACCGCTGATTTATGCGCTGATCCCAATTTTGCCGCTGATTCTTTTGATTGCTTTCTCGAGTCTGTTTCAACTTTTCGAAACTCCTATCCTGCTGGACACGTCTACAGCGATGTTCATCAGCTTGTTTGTGGCCATCATTTTTGAATTGATCAGAAAGAGGAATTTCAAAGAAGTGTTTCAGTCGTTAAAAGTCTTCTGGAACGGAATGGGTAATATTTTTAAAACCGTGGTGACACTCATCATCGCGGCCGACATTTTCGCTAAAGGCTTAATCTCCCTTCAGTTTATCGATGGATTGGTCTACGTGGCTCAGCACATGGGTCTGGCGGCAATCGGAGTTGGAGTGGTCATGACTGTCATGATTTTTCTCGCTTCGATGTTGATGGGAAGTGGCAACGCTTCGTTTTTCGCTTTTGCTCCACTCGTGCCAGATATGGCCGTGAAGCTAGGCGTAAAAAGCACATCCATCATTCTCCCAATGAACCTGGCAGCATCGATGGGTAGAACCGTTTCTCCCGTTGCCGGAGTGTTGATCGCCACAGCAGAAATTGCAGAAGTGAGCACGCTTCAAATTGTAAAACGAAACATCATTCCGCTAGGCTCAGCCCTGGTGGTCATGTTATTATATCACTACATCTAATATGATACTTATTAAAAATGCCACCGTTTATGCTCCCGAAAAATTGGGCAAGAAGGATCTGCTTCTTGGCGGTGGAAAAATATTGTCAGTAGAAGATAAAATTGAATCGCACAGCAGTTTTGACGAAGTGTGGGATGCCGAAGGAAAAGTCGTGACTCCCGGACTGATCGACCAGCACCAGCACATTATTGGAGCTGGCGGAAAACGCGGATTTTCTTCGATCACTCCCGAAGTGATGATTTCCGATTTGATGGCCTGCGGAACCACAACAGTAGTGGGATTGCTCGGTACTGATGGCGCTACTAAAAGCATTAAAAGTCTTTACGCAAAGGTGATGGGACTCGAGAGCGATGGAATGTCGGCTTACATGTACACTGGCTACTATGGCCTCGACCCGGTTAGAATTACCGATACGGTGCAGGACGAAATGATTTTCATTGAAAAAATTCTCGGATGCAAAATCGCCATCGCTGATGTACGCTCGTCCTACCCAACAGATCTCGAACTCTTAAGAATTTTGCGTCAGGTGCGCGTAGGTGGAATGATCGGGAATAAGAAAGGAATTCTTCATTTGCATCTTGGTGCTCTGGAATCGAAAATGGACTGTCTGTTTAGGATTGTAAAAGACCACGAGTTTCCGATAGAGCACATTTCTCCAACTCACGTTGGACGGACAAAGCCACTTTTTGAAGAAGCGATTGAATTCGCAAAGCTCGGTGGCATGATTGACATCACGACTGGCGGAACCAAGTACACAGACCCCTACAAGTCTGTGCTTTACGCCATTGAAAAAGGAGTCTCGATCGATAAGATGACCTACAGCAGCGATGGGAATGCGGGACTCGATAAAAAAGACAGCGATGGAAACGTAATCGGATCGCGAAAAGCACCCATTCACCTCAACCTGGAACAAGCTGTTGCCCTCGTCAAACACGGCAATCTCGACATTTCAGAAGCTTTCAAAGTAGTGACCTCCAACCCTGCTGCCAACCTGGGACTTTCCAACAAGGGTCGCATTGCAAAAGGACTTGACGCTGACCTTTGTTTTTTCGATGACGATCTCAACCTCACTGAAGTTTTCGCCAAGGGCAAAAAGGCCATGGATGATCAAAAAGTGATTTTAAAAGGCAGGTTTGAATAATTCAATTCCAATGAAGAAGAACAAAATATTTTGGATTAGCTGGATGCTGTTTTTGCCCACTGCGCTTTTTGCCCAGGAGCAAAATGTCCACTCCTACACTTTTGGTGAGGGAATGACCTTCAGCTCTACAAACGGCTACGAGCTCAACTTCAGAGGCTACATGCAGCCTTACTACGAGTTTAAAAGCTACACCGATGCCGACATTGACGAACCTCTTCAGCGGTTTAGAATGCGCAGACTTCGACTCAGACTTTCCGGAAGCGCGGCAAAACAAAAAATTGAGTATCGCTTTCAGGCCGATTTTAGCGGTAGCTCCGAGGCCGGTGACCAAACCAGCCAGTTGCTCTTTGACGCCTGGATTGCCTACAACATTACAGACGATCTCGAAATCACGTTTGGTCAAAAAGTGACCCCAACCGACAACCGCGAATTGATGATGGGATCGCAAACTTTGCAACTACCCGAACGAAGCAGAGTGACTTCAAACTTCGCCAGTATTCGAGAGTTTGGAGTTTTTATAGATGGGCGATTTCGCACTGGACGTGGAACGTACCTGAAACCCGCACTCGCCATTACCAATGGCGATGGAGGAAACGTTTTCACGGCAGACTACGGTGGACTAAAAATCGGTGGTCGTGTGGATTTCCTGCCTTTCGGGCTTTTCACAAACTACGGCCAGTACCGGCAGGGTGACATTGTGCGAGAACTCGCTCCAAAACTCGTAGTCGGTGTTAACTATAGCCTCAACATGGGCATGAGTAGCCGAAGAGGACGTGGCAGCGGAGAAATCCTCTACCTGGATGAAGAAGGTGAAGTTTCACTACCCGATTACACCAAATATGGATTTGACTTCATGTTTAAGTACCGAGGGTTCTCGGTTTTAGGTGAATTCGTTGGCTCTTCAGCAACGGTCCCCGATGACATCACAACACGAGTGCGAAACGATGGCTCTACCTCCAATACTTTTGAGGTGGACGGAGAGCAAAATGTGGAGAATTACGTCAAAAACAGGATGATGATAGGCCGTGGCTACAACATTCAGGCAGGCTACATTTTTAAAAATCTTTTTTCGATTGATGCCCGCTATTGTCACCTCGACAGCGATGAGTTCTCCTTTATGAACAACGGAACTTTTTACAACCGACCCAACTACTACACCCTCGGTGTTACCAAATATTTTTCTAGAAGCTATGGATACAAGGTGCAGGCTTCTATGACCTATGTGGAAGCCGATCCCGGATCAAACGACATCAATAGCAACCCGATGGAAGGAAACGAGTGGATCGGTCGACTCATCGTCACACTATCATTTTAAATCGAATATGCGACAACTCATAATTATAATATTTGCTTTCTGCTTCAGTTTGTTGGGATTTACTCAACCAAACCCACAGCCCAAAGGAATTACTGAGAAGTTCTTTCCAGACCCCGATGTGGAAATTAACACACCGGGATTTGAGAAGAAGAGAAAGTTTACCGACTACGAAGGCATGATGGCTTATCTCAACGAGCGCGCTGAAAAGCACTCCGATGAAATGTCCATTTCATTTATCGGTGAAAGCCAAAAAGGCAAGAAGATCCCGATGGTGCATCTCAACCGGGACGGAGGCGATGACAAACTGCGGGTTTGGATCCAGGGAGGACTGCACGGCAACGAGCCTGCCAGTACCGAAGGCGTTCTTTTTCTGATCGATCAGTTGCTCAACGACCCGGAGCTTTCCTACCTCCTCGATAAGTTGGAGATCAAAATTGTGCCGATGGCCAACATCGATGGCTATCTGAAGAACAATCGGTATGCGGCAAATGGATTAGACCTCAACCGTGATCAGACCAAGCTCATAGCACAGGAAAGTGTTTTTCTCAAGCAGGCTTTTAGCGACTTCAACGCTCACGTTGGACTTGACTTTCACGAGTATCGCGCCTACAGAAGAGATTTCACGAAGCTCAGCACTTTTGGAGTTACCAATCCCTACGATGTGATGTTCCTATATTCTTCGAACCTCAACGTGCCGGAAAGATTGAGGAACTACACACGTGACCGGTTTGTGGCAGATGCCGAGGTCATTCTAGACCTGAACGACCTCAGCCATCACGCCTACTTTTCGGCTTCTACTGTTTTGGGCGATATACATTTCAAGCAAGGATCGCTGAATGCCCGCTCCAGTGCGACTTCCTATGCTCTGGCAAACACCATTTCCACATTGGTGGAAGTGCGGGGAGTTGCCCTGGGTAAAACATCTTTCAAGCGAAGAGTTTACTCCACCTTTTTGGTGGGTAAGTCCTACTTGAAAACTGCTTATCAAAATGCCGAAGAAGTAAAAGAAGTCCTGGCTCTTTCGGCTCGCGACAAAGGCGAAGCTGTGATGAAGACCAAAAGCAGGATATCAGAACAAACCATGACCCTCATCGACATTGAAACCGAAGAAAAAATCGAATTAAAGGTAAAGCTTCGCGAAGCCTGGCACTCAAAAGCAGAAATGAGCAGGCAACGACCAACGGCCTACCTGATTCTACCGGGCAATGAAGAGCTGGTGAAAAAGCTTAAAGTTCTCGGAATCACACTGGATTCACTTTCGGTATCAAAAACGATCGATGTCGAGAAATATAAGATTACCGAGTATCATCAGGTGGCGGAAAAGTACGAAGGTCAAAACCGCCAGATGACAGCCGCAAAAACGAGCAAGGTGCAAAAAGAATTCCCTGTTGGAACCTATGTGTTGCGAATGGATCAGCCTCGAGCTAACCTTGCCATTGAAGTGCTGGAGCCCGAGGCTCCAAACAGCTTTGTGAGTTTCGATGTGTTGCATACAGAACAAGGTGCCGAGCTTCCGGTCTATCGCTATCTCCTAAACGAAAAGTTTTAAATCAAAATGAAAAGAATAATCCTTTTATCGGCCGCAATCCTGCTGGCGTCACTTTTTGCCAAAGCACAGGAAAACTCAGAAAACGAAACATCGTTTGAGCTGGGTAGCGGAGTTAATTTCGACCTCAACGATGGAGCTTACAAATTCAAGTTGAGTGGGATGATGCAGCCCTACTACGCTTTCGAGCAAGTGGGTGATGAAGACCCTGACTACTTTTTCAACTCCAAAAGGACCTACCTCAATTTTGGTGGTGAAGCGGTGGAAGAGAAAGTGAGTTTTTTCTTTCAGGTGGATTTCACTCAGCCAGAGCCGTTGCTTGATGCGTGGATTAAGTACAACCCATTTGGTGAGTTTAATGTCACTGTCGGTCAAATGCAAAACATTTCCAACAACCGCGAAATGCTCCACATGGAAGATCATTTGACTTTTCCCGACAGGAGCTTGCTAAGCACTTCGCTCAGCAACACCGGCCGTGAGCTCGGACTTTTCATAGACAACACTTTTGGAGATGAAAACTTCGCAGTGATCCCTCATATCTCTGTCACCTCGGGTGATGGCAGAAACTCTTTTGGAGCCGATTCGAGAGACGTTGACCTCGGAGGATTGAAATACGGTGCTCGCATCGACCTCTTTCCGCTCGGAATGTTTACCAAAGGAAACGAAGGCCAGGTAGCAGATCTGATGCACGAAGAATCTCCAAAAGTCTTGCTTGGTGCAGCAGCCAGCTACAACGATGGCGCGAGCAACACTGTGGGGGAAGGACATGGCGACTACTTTCTTTACGATGCCGCGGGAGAGGTGCAACTTCCCGATTACCGCCAGCTCTACTTCGATATCCTGGCGAAATACAAAGGATTCTCCGTTCTGGGAGAGTACGCCATTGCCACAGCAACTTCACTTGACGGTTCTTTTGTGGACCCAACAGCAACGGAGTTTCTGCGACCAACCCAAATCAGCCAGTACCTAACTCTCGGAACAGCCTACAACGCCCAGCTTGGCTACGTGACCAAATCGGGCTACGCACTAGACTTGCGTTACAGCGCCCTAACCCCAGAGTTTGGAGATAATGAAATGTCTGTAGCAGCAGAAACTACTGCCATGACAGTAGGCTTCTCAAAGTATTTTAAGGAAAATGCACTGAAGATTCAGGCTGCAGTCACCACCCTCGACAACGAGCGAATGGAAGATAACACACTGACCGGCCAGTTGCTGTTTCAGTTGATTTTTTAGGCTGAGGCCTGGCGGAAATAATCGAATTCAATCATTCTTCCTGTAGAATTGACCTGTAAAGATCAATTTCAAACCGACTGAAGTGGGATTTTTAGGTCGTCTTCATTTTCTTTCAACTGTCTGATGTATTTGATCGATTCCGAAATAGAGTCACTGATTACAGTGATAAAAGATCCTGATTTGGCCTCCTCAATCGATTTAGTGATGGCCGCTTTTTCATCTGGAACGTAGCTCACTGGTTTGTTTGGGTCGACCTTTTGGATGCCTTTCATCAGCAATTCGCGAATGACTTCGGCAGTCCTTCCTCTCAATTCTGCGTCTTGTCTGATAATTATTTCATCGAAGATGGCAGCGCTAACTTCTCCCAATTCGACAATGTCCTCATCCCTCCGATCTCCTGTCCCGGCAATCACACCAACCTTTGGAAACCCTTTTGTTTTCTTCAGAAACTCGCCCAAAGCCTCCATGCCGGAAGGATTATGAGCGTAGTCGAGCATTAATTCAAACTCCTTGAATTGAAACAGATTCATTCGGCCGGGTGTCTGTGCTGGAGAAGGAGTAAAAGTTTGCAAAGCCAGACGAATGTCTTCTAACTGGACATTACGTAGAAATGCAGCTAGCGTGGCCGGTAGGACGTTCTGAATCATGAAAACCGCTCTTCCGGAAAAGGTGAGTGGAATATTCACGACTTTCTCTATACGAATTTTCCAGCCGCCTTTGTTGATGGTGATGTAGCCATTTTCGTATACAGCTGCAATGCCACCAGCTGCGCAATGTTCGATAATTCGCTCATTGTTTTCGTAAAGGCTGAAAAGTGCAATTTTAGATTCGATATCTTCCCGCATGCTGTAAACCATGTCGTCATCTGCATTCAAGATTGAGTAGCCTTCGGGAGTTACATTTTCAACTACAACAGATTTCACCCTCGCCAATCCTTCCAGCGAATGAATGCCTTTCATGCCAAGATGGTCGGAAGTAATATTGGTGACGATACCGATGTCGCACTTGTTGAAACCCAGTCCTTCCCGCAGTATCCCACCTCTGGCCGTTTCCAGCACTGCGAAATTCACGGTGGGGTCGCTTAGAATGAATCGCGCACTTTTGGGACCGGTACAGTCACCCGTTTCCAGAGTGCTGTTTTGTACATAAATTCCGTCCGAAGTTGTATATCCAACTTTATAACCTACACTTTTCATGATGTGTGCCGTCAGTCGCGTTGTAGTGGTTTTCCCGTTGGTTCCGGTAATTGCCACAATGGGTATTGTAGCTTTTTGGCCGGGAGGATAGAGCATATCTATCACTGGCTCGGCAACGTTCCTGGGCAAGCCCTCAGTGGGGTCGAGGTGCATTCTAAAGCCTGGAGCTGCATTCACTTCCAGCACTGCACCGCCATTGTCAACAACCGAAGTTTTAAGGTTCGAAGCCATGATGTCAATCCCAC
The DNA here is from genome assembly GCF_049334165.1 of Halocola ammonii. Classification (NCBI taxonomy): domain Bacteria; kingdom Pseudomonadati; phylum Bacteroidota; class Flavobacteriia; order Flavobacteriales; family Halocolacceae; genus Halocola; species Halocola ammonii. The sequence goes on along the minus strand of NZ_JBEGHD010000006.1, from coordinate 11,837 downwards.
AGATATCCAGGCCGATGATGCGCGAAATGCGCTCTGCCATAAATTTGTTGTAAGGATGCACCGAATCGGTTACGTCTGTGGCTGTGCCTCCCGTACTTAGGTTTGCCGTAGTTTTCAGATACAGCCTTTTGCCATCGGGCAAAATTGATTTGAGCGTGAGCTTCTTTGTCGTCAGTATGTGTCGGGTCATCTTGTCCACGGTAATTTCAGTGAGCATATTTTCATGCCCAAAGCCTCTGCGCGGATCTGCATTCACAGCGTCAATAAGTTGCTTAAGAGTCGACTTCCCGTCCCCGACCACATGTGCAGGAGTTCTTTTGGCAGCGGCTACCAATTGATGGTTGATCACCAGGAGCCGGAAATCATGACCTTTGATCCTGCGCTCTACAATGATACGCTCAGAGTAATTTTGGGCCAGCTTGAAAGCTCTTATCGCTCCAGCTTCGTCCTTGATATTTGTTGTTGCACCTTTGCCGTGATTGCCGTCAACAGGCTTAATGACACACGGATAACCGACATAACTCAGTTCATTCAGGAGTCCTTCCTCATCAGTGCAAATTCCGCCACCTGGAACGGGAACTCCGGCACGTTGGAGTAGAAACTTAGTATCTTCCTTGTCACCGGCCAGATCCACACCAATTCCACTAGTTTGACTAGACATGGTTGCCATGATTCGTTTTTGATGAACGCCATACCCCAGCTGCACAAGTGAAGCGTCATTGAGACGCATAAATGGAATTCCTCTTTTGGTAGCCTCGTCAACAATAGACTGTGTGCTCGGCCCCAGTTTGTATTCTTCCCGCAGTCGTTTCAATTCGTAAATGTCTGTATCTATTTGATAGGATTCTGCGGCAATTAATGCTTCGACAATCCTCACTGCTGCTTTGGCAGCATATACACCGGCCTTCTCCTGAGTATAATTGAAAACGACATTGTACACACCATCCTCTCCCGTTCCCCGTGTTCTTCCAAAACCGCAGTCCATTCCCGCAAGGGTTTGAATCTCGAGTGCCACATGTTCAATGATATGCCCCATCCAGGTTCCAGATTTCACTCGCTCGAAAAATCCACCTTCGTGACCTTCCGAACAGTGATGCTCGTATAAGGATGGAATCAACTTTTCGATCCTATCGGAGAATCCTTCGATTTTATCTGAAGGACGGACCTCCATTTCTTCCAGGTCGAGTTTCATCACAATTAGTTTGTGTCGCCTGTTGGACCAATAGTTTGGACCTCTTAGTATCTTGATTTCTGCTATTTTCATTCGTTAGTCTTTGCTCAGAAATTGGTTTAAAACATTTCTGAAATTTGGGTTAGATGGCCTCAGAAAAGAATAAGTTAGCCGGGGAAATTTGGACCTGGCAATTGCTAACTTTGCTTTAGGGATAGCGTATCATCAAAGTTAGCAGATTGACGCTTACTTCAACAACAATCATGAGAAAACCAAAAGGTATTTTGATCGCCATTGGCGGAGCGGTCGACAAAGGAACAGTCGAAGAGTTGGATAATTCTGAAGATCTCAGCTCAAAGTTTCTGGAAGTAGGCATCTTAAAGCGAATGATCGGAGCACTTCCCGGGAAAACCAACAGGATTGAAGTCATTACTACCGCTTCGATGATTCCAGAAGAAACAGGGCAACATTATCTGGATGCTTTTGCAAGACTTCAAAACGACAATGTTGGAGTGATCCACATAAAAGAACGCGAAGACACTTCTAACAAGGAATTCAAGAAAAGAATCGAGAATGCCGAGGGAGTGTTGTTCACCGGAGGAAACCAGTTGCGATTGACCACAATTTTTGGTGGTACTGCAATATTGAGGTTAATGCTGGAGAGGTACCAAAACGAGAATTTTGTGGTTGCGGGCACAAGTGCCGGAGCCATGGCCATGTCTTCTGCCATGATCTATGGTGGCAGTAGCACCGAAGCTTTGCTCAAAGGAGAAGTGAAGCAATCGCGCGGTTTTGGATTTATTGATGATGTCACCTTCGACAGCCATTTTATTAAACGCGGCAGGTTTGGAAGACTTTGCCAGGCCGTTGCCAACAATCCCGCTGTGGTGGGAATTGGGCTGGGTGAGGATACCGGCTTGCTGATCACTGGAGGTGAACACATGGAAGCAATTGGCTCGGGACTCGTAACTATTGTGGAAGGAAATCATATCACATACACCAACATTGCGGAGATTGAGGACAACGAACCTATTTCTATCGAAAATCTTACAGTGCACATCCTATCGAAAGGACACAACTACATTCTTTCTGAAAGACACCTGATCTGATCGGTAGTTTTTAACTGTAAATCTCTACCAGCTGAGGTTTATCGCTAGTCACTACTCCACGATACATGCCTTCAGTATTGAAGGTCAGCGTGCAATTTCCTTCGCTGTCGACAGCAACAACTCCGCCTTCGCCTTGTTGATTTTTCAGCTTGTCGAGGATGACAAATTCTGTGGCCTCTTTTAGAGAAAGCCCTTTATATTGCATTAATGCAGAGATGTCGTAGGCGACAACGTTTCGAATAAAATATTCTCCATGACCCGTTCCTGAAACCGCACAGGTTTTATTGTTGGCATACGTGCCAGCACCAATGATCGGGGAATCACCAATTCGGCCAAATTGTTTGTTGGTCATTCCACCTGTGGAAGTTGCTGCTGCCAGATCACCATGGATGTCCAGCGCCACTGCACCTACTGTTCCCAGTTTCTTCCCACCATTTTCAAAGTTCCCTTTCAGACTTTCGTTTTCACCGCTGTGATCCAACACAACCTGATCATGCTGCTGAGCTATTTTCAATTGCTGATAGCGCTCCTCATCATAAAAGTAGGACGGATCCATCAGTTGAAGGTTTTGTGTGCTGGCAAATTTTTCTGCGCCTTCTCCCGCCAACATGATATGGGGTGAGTTTTCCATGATTCTGTGAGCTGCAGAAATAGGGTTTTTAATTTTGGTTACTCCAGAAACGGCTCCCGCATTCAGCGTTTTCCCATCCATTATGGAAGCGTCCATTTCATTTTTACCTTCGTGAGTGAAAACCGATCCACGGCCGGCATTGAACAGTGGTGAATCTTCCAGAACAATTATTGCAGCTTCTACTGCGTCAATCGCCTTTCCACCTTTTTTGAGAATCTTCTCACCAGCATCCAGTGCTTCACCGAGTGTCTTTCGATAAGCCGTTTCTTTGGCGGCAATCATATTCTCTTTCAAGATGGTTCCCACACCTCCGTGAATAGCCAAAACAAACTTTCCAGTGCTCATCATTTTCTTGTAAAAGTAGTTGAAATAGGCATGGGCAGCACTTGCAGAATTTGCCGTCCCAGATTAGAAAATATAAGTGATCCAATAATTATTTGGACTTGACGGGAAGCTCTCAGAGATTAAAAGCGATCCCATTTTAGTATTATTGAAAGCGTAGATGGTCAACAAGTATTTTGAAATATTAGGCGTTGGTAAGAACGCAACTCTGGCTGAGATCAAAAAAGCTTTCAGGAAAAAGGCGAAACAGCTGCACCCTGATGTAAATGATGCTCCGGACGCGAAAGAGCAGTTCATTCTTCTCAATGAAGCTTACGACTACTTTCAGAACCTCAAGGCAGGGAAAGCTTACAGCTCAAAGAAGCACACTTACCGAAGACCGCGATCGAGAGCAAAGACCTATGAGGACTGGAAGAATAAAGAGCGTGAGCGCACTCGTGAACGAGCGAGAGAACACGCTCGAATGGAGTACGAAGCTTTTCTAAAAACCGATTATTACAAAACAACTTCGGCACTCGCTACACTTGTCGATTACCTTGCCACTCTGTTTGTCCTCTTCATCTTTATTGGAGTTCCGATTATCGGCTATTCTTACGATGGTAAATTCGGACTCATCATGGCCGGCCTCATCGTTTTTGTGACTGTTCCCGTTTGGGCGCGAATAGTAGTGCAAACCATTCCCAAACTCAACTTTAGGGAGTTTGTGCCCGCACTCACGAGGATCGTGAATTCCAAATCGTTTTTTCTCACTGCAGCAGTTGCAGTCAACTTCATCGTCATTCTGAAGATCGGTTTCAACACACTGATTCCGGTTTATCAACTTGTGGCTCTGTTGGGAATCTCGTTTGTTGCGTGCTTCCTCCTTTCTCGGAAATTCGCTTCAAAATACCGCAAACAGCAATTCAGAATAGCCCTTGCTCCGAGTCTGGTCAGCTTCATTCTGGTTGTCAATTTTGTTTTCGCCACGGGCGCTTTTGAGGAAACGTATTCTTTCAGGCACCGCACAGAGTGGTATGGGAACCACCGGGGGAGCAGTGCGCGATTGGAAAAAGTCGCCTTCATTCACCTGCAGCAAAACAAGTACGAGGAGTACGAAGGAATCAGGCTTTTCTTCGATTTCGAATCGATGAAAGAAGCCAAAATAATCACCTACACTTTTGCCGATGGCCTCCTGGGCTGGCGCGTGGTGAAAGATTATGAGTTTGAGTATTGAGAATTCTTAACTTTCCAGATTAGGAATTTAATCAACAACAAATGCCCCAGACTTCTAACCATATCGACTACATAGAATTTAAAGCGCCCGATCTCGAGAGGGTGAAAGCATTTTACTCGAACGCTTTTGGCTGGACTTTTACCGACTACGGCCCCACTTACACCGCCTTTTCAGAAAGTGGCGTTCAGGGAGGATTTGAGAAAACCGAAGACGAAATCGTAAACGGTGTGCTAGTAGTTCTCTTCCACAAAGACCTGGAGGCAGCTCAATCAAAAGTAAGCGATGCTGGTGGCAAAATCACCAAAGAAATTTTCTCTTTCCCCGGAGGTAGAAGGTTTCATTTTGCTGACCCGGCCGGGAATGAATTGGCGGTTTGGGGAGAGTAAAAAAATGAAAATTCGCTACCTTTGATGGAAAGGACATCCCATGAGCACTACCGAACTCAAATCTCACCTTTATAAACTCCTCGAAGAGATCGATGATGAGCAGTTGTTGCGCACTGTTTACGACTTTCTCAAAGAATCCAATTCGGACGGAAAATTCTGGCAAACACTCACTGAAAAGCAGAAAGACGAAATCTATCTTTCTTTTGACGAATCTGAGGTTGACAGTAATCTAAAAAGCTGGGATGAGCTGAAGAAGAAGTACTGATGCAGGTTTACGTTACTCCCAGAGCCGAAAGAGATTTTAATCGTATCATTCGATACATCCGAAAAAAGTGGGGAGATTCAACAGCACAGGAATTCATTCACAAGTCTGATGCTATTTTTAAACTGCTTAGGCATTTTCCATCTATAGGTGCCATAGAAGTAGGGGAAATCAGAGGGTTTCAATTAACACCTCAAACGAGAATTCTTTACAGAATTAAAGCCGACAAGATCGTTATCCTGTCCTTTTTCCAGGTTCGGCAAAACCCAAACAAGAAGTCTAGCAATGACTAAGTTTTTCAATTGAACTATTCTCTGTTCAAAGCTTTACCTTACATTTGTATCGCGAACGATTTAATCGCGCTAAATATAAAAATGAAGAACGTCAAAACAAACACAGTTCAGAATGTCTTTCGGGTGATACTGGGAGCGTTCATGGTTCTGGCAGCCATAGGCCATCTTACTTTCCAGAGAGAAGAATTTCAGGCGCAGGTGCCCAACTGGATTCCGATTGGTAAAGATTTCATCGTAATTGCCTCGGGAATTGTAGAAGCCGCTCTCGGCCTGTCCATGATTGTCTGGAGAAAAAACAAGGTATTGGTCGGCATTGCGCTCGCCATTTTCTACGTGCTCATCTTCCCTGGAAATATCGCGCAGTACATGAACGAAGTCGATGCTTTTGGTTTAGACACAGACCGGAAACGACTCATCAGACTGTTCTTCCAGCCGGTGCTCATCCTCTGGGCGCTTTGGTCTACCGGAGCTCTCAGGTACCTTTTTAACAAAAACCGAAAAACGAATTAAAGAATGTCAGCAACGAATTTTTACGACTTTGAAGCCAACGATTTGAAAGGCCACAAAACGTCCATGAAGGATTACGAAGGAAACCTCATTTTGGTGGTAAACACCGCCAGCAAGTGCGGCCTCACTCCGCAATACGAAGGGCTCGAAGAGCTTTATTCCAAATACAAAGATCGGGGATTCACCATCCTCGGGTTTCCGTGTAACCAGTTTGGAAGCCAGGAGCCGGGCGATGAAAACGACATCGAAGAATTTTGCCAGGTAAACTACGGAGTCAGCTTTCCGATGTTTGCGAAAGTAGACGTGAACGGCAGCGATGCTCATCCAATTTTTAAATACCTGAAATCCGAACAAGGTGGATTCCTCGGCAGCAAAATCAAGTGGAATTTTACTAAATTTCTCATCGACCGAAACGGTCAGCCGGTGAAGCGATTTGCTCCAACAACCAAACCTCAAAAAATCGAAAGTCACATCAAAAAAATGATCTGATCATGCACTCTCAAGAATTGCTCGCACTCAAAAACCAACTCTGCTTTCCGCTCTATGCCACGTCTCGCCTCACGACCAAGCTATATGCTCCGTTGCTCGAAAAGCTGGACATCACTTATCCACAGTATTTGGTGCTGTTGGTTTTGTGGGAAAGGGATGTGCAATCGGTGAGTACGATTGGCAAAACACTCTACCTAGAGTCCAACACCCTCACTCCACTGCTAAAACGCATGGAGCAAAAAGGACTGCTCGTTCGCGAACGATCGAAAGAGGACGAGCGAACCGTCATGGTTTCACTCACCGAAAAAGGAAAAGACCTCCGGGAAGAAGCCGTTTGCATTCCGAAGCAAATCATCGAGTCGCTCAGTGGAGAAGAAATTGACGAAAAAGAAATCAAGCAGTTTAGAAAGACGCTTTACAAGATTTTGGGGCAGTTGTCTGAGGTTGAGAGTAAGTGACAAAACTCTTACTTTTAGCCCAATACCTTTTTCAATAGACGCTGATGAAATCCCACCTAATCCTCTCGCTCGCTATTTTGCTGACATTCGCAGGATGCAAGAAAGATGACCCCGAAGAACCCACCGATTCCACTCCTACAAATGACTGCCCGGAAAATGCCGCTCTGGACGAAATCGAAAACCGCAATTTCGGGATGGGTTTCACCACCTGGCCATATGAGGCCACACAGGAGAGAGTAGAAGATACCTACGATTTTCTAGGCAATAACGGAAGCATCTATTATGAACACCTCGACAACCGCATTCCGTGGGACGCCTTCATAAATGACACTTCACTTCCCGAAGCCTACGTAAACGATGTTCAGGGACGAGTAAACAATGCGCCAGCTGATTTAGATTTTCTGCTTTCAGTAAGTATCCTAAACAACGGCCGGACTGACCTAATCGAAGATTACTCTGGCAACATCCCCGTATACGAAAACCTGAATGACCCGGAGATCGCTGAAGCCTACACAGAACATCTGACTTACCTCATCAATCAACTAGACCCTGACTATCTGGTGATGTCGCTGGAGTCCAATGAACTCTTGATTAATTCGCCCGAAAAGTGGGAGTCTTACAAACTTTTAATGGCAGAGATCAGAACGGAAATAAACACTCAATTTCCCGGGCTTCCTGTCTCTGAGTCTATGACGCTGCACAACTGGCTTTCGCCAGACATTGATGAACCGCAGACGTACATCAACGAGATTAGCGATTACGTCACCAACTTCGACTTTACGGCTGTGAGTTTCTATCCATACTTCAAAGGACTTAGCTCGGAAGCCGAATTTCAAACTGCGTTTGATTTTCTTCACAGCCAAACCAGCTCTCCGATTGCCTTCGTGGAAACAGCCCATCTGGCTGAAAACCTGGTAGTGGAAAACCTCAACTTATCCATCGAAAGCGATGAGTGCGAGCAAAATGATTATCTGGAAACGCTGTTGCTAAATGCACAGGAGCAAGACTACGAGTTCGTTATTTGGTGGGCGCATCGCGATTTTGATGCACTTTGGGAAACGCTTCCTTCAGAATCGCAGGACCTTGCGAAAATCTGGCGGGACACAGGTTTGCTAGACGAAGACGGAAACGAAAGACCCGCAATTGTTACCTGGAGGGAAATGCTTGAGAAGTGAGTTTTCAGTTTCTCGAAAAAGTAAATCCCTAAATTGCTGCCTTAATTCTTCAACTCATGACTACTCTCGCTTTTATCGGCCCCTGGCAAATCGTGCTACTTCTCATCGCCTTCGGTATTTTCATTCTTCCTATCATCGCTTTAATAGAAATAGTGCAAAATGAGTTTGAGGGATCCAACAAAATCATTTGGGTGTTGGTTGTCCTACTACTGCCTTTCCTGGGGTCTGTGCTATATTTCGTGATCGGACGAGACCAACGACTCCCAAAGTAGAGCGCCTTTTTTAGCAGTAATTAGCCTTGCTGTCCCCCAGATGTCACCCCCATCTATAAGGTGGGGAGGGAACCATTTTCCTTTATTTGTGTCTGCACTTTAGAATCAAAAAGACAGATATGAAATCACTGAAAAGTCTACCCCTTGTCATAGCTTTTTGCATCCTCACAATTTCAACTTTCGCACAAACTTGTTTTCCGGAAGGGATCGAACTTGAGTCGCAAGCTGATGTGGACGCATTTCTAACAGAAAACCCCAACTGTACTGAAATCGAAGGCGATCTGTACATCGGCTTACTCTTTGGAGACACCGACATAGAAAACCTCGATGGGTTGGCAAACATCACTTCGGTCGGAGGGAGCGTCACCATCATCAACAATCCACAGCTCACCTCAATGACCGGCTTGAGTTCGCTCACTTCGATTGACGGCACTCTAAAAATCCAAAACAATCAGGAGATCACCACGCTCGAGGCCTTTTCCAGTTTAGAATCGATTGGCGAATGGCTCTCGATTCGCAACAACAACGGACTTACCGACCTGCAGGGACTGGAGGGACTGACAGAAATCCCCGGGATTCTGGAGCTCAATGCCAATCATGGATTGCTCACTCTCGAAGGACTCGGGAACATTACCTCGGTTGGTAATGATTTCACCATCACTCACCACTCGATGCTGACGAGCCTCGAAGGAATGAGTAGCCTCAGTAATGTCGAAGAGAACCTCGTCATTTTTAACAACGATGCACTTCAAAACCTCAACGGCCTTGACGGACTCACCGAAATTGGTGGAAACTTCAATATTCAGGATAACAACCAACTTCAGAGCCTTAGCGGCTGCAACGAACTAATTACTGTCAATGGCGGCTTTGGGATAATTGCCAATCAATCCCTCACCACACTTGGTGCACTTCAAAACCTGGAGATGGTGTTTGGAAGCATGGCCATTTCAGGAAATCCATTGCTTCAAAATTTGGAAGGACCAGAATCGCTCACAGAGATTGGTGGGACACTTGAAATAGAGAGTAATTTCGGGCTATTGAACTGCAACGGAATGGAAGCCCTCACCGACCTCGGAGGAGGACTTATCTTGCAGCAAAACCTTTCTCTAACTGATGTCACCGCTTTTTCACAACTCAACGAAGTTGGTGGTGCGCTAACGATCAGCAACAACAACGCCCTGACCGACCTCACGGGTTTACATAATATTTCCTCAGTAGGAAATGGACTTTACATTCTGAATAATCGAATGCTGCCCTCAGTTGAACAGCTTGAGAATATATCAACCATAGATGGCGAGCTACTAGTTAGTCTCAACGACTCACTGACCACCTTGTGGGGACTGGAGAATATTGCCCCTCAGAGTATTTCAGAATTGACCATCACCGACAACCAGTCGCTTGAGCACTGCCACGTGCAGAGCATTTGCAGTTATCTGGATGTGGAATCGAATCCCTCTGAAATTCTCGGGAACATCGCGCCTTGTGGCAGCAGAACCCAAATTGAAAATGCCTGTACAGAAATCTCTGTAACAGAAAATAACAACACTGAGGTTTCAATTTACCCAAACCCAGTCGCTGAAAATCTGAAAGTTGACGGAACAAAAGCGGGACAACAGGTCACGGTTTATAATCTGGTGGGAAAAAGAATGTGCGGTAAGGCCTCGGAAGGAACTCGCACAGAGATCAATTTTTCAGGCTTTTCTGCTGGAGTCTATTTTTTACGAATTTCGGATGGCGAGGTGATAAAGACTTTCAGAATAGTGAAAGAATGAAGTAAATCTGCCTTTCTGAGAAACATCACTTTAGCATAGTCAACTGTCAATTTCGATTTTCCTACTGGGATCTCAAGATTACGGCTCAAATCAGCAACCTGCTCTAAATTGATTTTTAGTACCTTGTGTGAAATAGACATGACAACTGTTTAGGTCTGCTTAACAAAACAATTGACTATGCTTACTTCCTACAACTCGCCAGATTCCAGACTGCGCAACCGGATCGTGAAATTTTCACTAATTGTATCCCTTGTTTTTATAGCTTCAATTTCATTTGGTCAGCTCACAACAGACGAAAGCTTACCACCAGAAGAAATCGTTCAGGGCTTTTTCGATTCAGGATTAATGATAACCAACGTGGAATTTAATGGAGAGCCAGAACAGCTGGGAAATTTTGATTGTCAGAATTGCGGTATCGGGCTCACAGACGGCTTCATAATCACAAACGGATCAGTGGAAAATGCCGAAGGGCCAAATGACGGGCCCGGAGCCTCTCACTCGGCTTCAATGGAGAATTTCTATGAAGAAGATCTTTTGACGATCTACCCCGAAATGTCATTGGTGATTAACGATGTCACCACACTGGAGTTCGACTTTGTAGCAGCCGGAGACTCGGTTTGGTTTGACTATGTTTTCGCATCAGAAGAATACAACGAGTACATTGATTCTAGCGGATTTGCCGTTTCAGATCCATTTGGAGTTTTCGTAAGCGGCCCCGGCATTGACGGTCAGTTTAGCAACGGTGGAAAAAACATTGCGCTGATTCCCGGCACTGACGACTACGTGCAAATAGAAAACCTCAACAATGGCGAGAACAACAACGGACCTTGTGTGAATTGCGAGTATTTCATTACCAACCCGGCAGACCCGGATGATCCCGAGAGTGTGCAGTACGATGGCTACTCAACGGTGCTAACTGCAGGCATCGGTGGGCTGCAAGCTGGTGAAACTTATCACATGAAAATTGCCATTGCCGATGTCTACGACAATTCTTACGACACGGGAATTTTCTTCGGAAACCAGAGCCTGCACTCAAACAAAAAGTTTGTTTCTTTTCACAACGGAGAGGAAGAAATCACGGAATCTAATCCAATATCCGTTTGCCAAACAGCTTACCTGGAGGTTGTTCGGGTATCACCCTTGAATTTGGCCGATACTGTTCACCTTATTAACACCGACAACACGAATGGAGAACAAGGTTTTTACTTTTCTCTATTGTCAGAGGAAAACATTGTCATCCCGCCCGGAGAAAGTAAGAGTGAAATTGAAGTTCATACCCCGATTAACAACTACGGTACATGTGATGGATCATCGCATTTTTTGCACTCTTTCATTTACTATGAGAATATGCCAGATAGTCTTGTTACTATTGATGATTGGGCAACCCTCTATGCTCTGGATTCTATTCTCACTCCAAGCCTTCCAGATAATCTAATTCTCGAAGACACAGTAGCACTTTGCGATAATGAAGGACATCAGATTCAAACTGAAGAATTTGATTACTCCTGGTTCAATCTTGACTGGGGCATTCAAAACGTATATCCAAGTTTTTTAGGAAATGGTGATTCTTTACTTGTCTCCCCCAATCAAACTACGACTTACATTTTCACAGCCGAGCATGAGTGCAGTGATTTTTCGGTGGCGGACACCATCACGCTCGATTTGCCAGTTAACCTCAATGTTGAGCTCTCGCCAGATAGCAGTTCTTTGATAGCTCAGGAAGACTTTGCGCATTTCCAGTGGCTAGATTGCAATGA
>NZ_JBEGHD010000069.1:0-325 GCF_049334165.1 Halocola ammonii | reverse complement strand
GTAGTTGCAAGCAGCTTCATTCATACAGCCAGGAATTGTTTCTCCCTGGCACTCGCAGTTTGAGTTGATTTCGTCTCCAACCGTTGTAGGATCACCGTCATCGCACGAGTCGCCAATGAGGACGCAAGATCCATCGTCAACTGTAGCGTTCGGATCGTAGTTGCAGGCGTTAGAATTTGTACAGCCAGCTATGAAATCTCCCTGGCAGTTACAATCGCCATCAATCTCATCATTAACCGTGTCTGGGTCTCCATCGTCACAAGTATCGCCTGTAAAAAGGCAAGAGCCATCGTCTAAGGTCGCAATTGGATTGTAGTTGCAAGCA
>NZ_JBEGHD010000068.1:0-328 GCF_049334165.1 Halocola ammonii | reverse complement strand
TAGTCCATGTACGCTCAATTGTGTACTGACCTGCGCACTCACCTTCAGTGATTACTTCACCGTTGTATTCAAGTGTTACATCTGTACAGTTGTCTGTGTATTCTACTTCCAGTCCTTCGTTAGATGGTACCTGGTCGCATTCTACTGTTACGTCTTCTGGGAAGAGCACAAATTCTGGAGCTACTTCATCAACCAATGTGATGATTTGCTCAAAGCTTGAACTGTTTCCACATTCATCTACTGCTGTGTAGTCACGGATGATACGTCCTGCGCATCCTCCTGATACTGGTGTGTCCTCGTAAGTAAGGGTCACCTCACCACAGTTGTC
>NZ_JBEGHD010000067.1:0-328 GCF_049334165.1 Halocola ammonii | reverse complement strand
TAGTCCATGTACGCTCAATTGTGTACTGACCTGCGCACTCACCTTCAGTGATTACTTCACCGTTGTATTCAAGTGTTACATCTGTACAGTTGTCTATGTATTCTACTTCCAGCCCTTCGTTAGATGGTACCTGGTCGCATTCTACTGTTACATCTTCTGGGAAGAGCACAAATTCTGGAGCTACTTCATCAACCAATGTGATGATTTGCTCGAATGTTGAGCTGTTTCCGCACTCATCTACTGCTGTGTAGTCACGGATGATACGTCCTGCGCATCCTCCTGATACTGGTGTGTCCTCGTAAGTAAGGGTCACCTCACCACAGTTGTC
>NZ_JBEGHD010000066.1:0-342 GCF_049334165.1 Halocola ammonii | reverse complement strand
TATGTGTCTTCGAACTATCATGAACGGTAATGGGATCTGCTTCGGTTGAAAACTCCGGGTGAATGGAAAAGAAACTCTACTGTGCCTATGTGGTTTAATCATATCTGCGAAAAGGGCTCTCCCCTTTAGGGGTTGGGAGAAGCGGGGGCTCATGGCGAAAAGCTAGCAGCAAAGTATTTTTAACATGAAGATCATGAAGGTTTTAAGGAGCATTAAGTGAATCGTACTAGTCTTAATGCCTTTTCACTTCTTAACTCACCTTAATGTTTCAGGTTCCAGCGCTGAGTAGCCTGCTTTCAGCTACGGAAAAGGAAACACATAGGCACATAGGAAATCAAAGGC
>NZ_JBEGHD010000065.1:0-342 GCF_049334165.1 Halocola ammonii | reverse complement strand
TATGTGTCTTCGAACTATCATGAACGGTAATGGGATCTGCTTCGGTTGAAAACTCCGGGTGAATGGAAAAGAAACTCTACTGTGCCTATGTGGTTCAATCATATCTGCGAAATGGGCTCTCCCCTTTAGGGGTTGGGGGAAGCGGGGACTCATGGCGAAAAGCTAGCAGCTAAGTATTTTTAACATGAAGAACATGAAGGTTTTAAGGAGCATTAAGTGAATCGTACTAGACTTAATGCCTCTTCACTTCTTAACTCACCTTAATGTTTCAGGTTCCAGCGCTGAATAGCCTGCTTTCAGCTACGGTACGGCAAACACATAGGCACATAGGAAATCAAAGGC
>NZ_JBEGHD010000064.1:0-347 GCF_049334165.1 Halocola ammonii | reverse complement strand
TCTGACAGCTGAGTAAACACTCCGTCAATCGTGTAGCCAAACTCTTCATAAGCTGGTCCGTCTACATCGGTGGTCAGGTAATCCCAGTCGAAGCTGATCGTCAGCGCTTTTGCTGCTGACGTGAGGGCTACAATCTGGCTTACCAGTGTTCCTGAATCTGAACTTTCCAGTGTCAGTCCGTCTTCAGTTACTTCTCCAAAACCGTCTCCGGAAGTCGATGAGAACACCCATGGGGTGATCAGATCGTAGTCAGCTGAAGTTACCACCACTGAGCTGTCGCAGTTGTCTACTGCTTCTGCTGTTGTGGCTGGGATCTCTGCGTCACACTCCAGTGTCAGCGCTGCTGG
>NZ_JBEGHD010000063.1:0-356 GCF_049334165.1 Halocola ammonii | reverse complement strand
TTAACTCACCTTAATGTTTCAGGTTCCAGCGCTGAGTAGCCTGCTTTCAGCTACGGAAAAGGAAACACATAGGCACATAGGAAATCAAAGGCACAAAGTCAGAAGCTTTAACTCCTATGTGTCTTCGAACGATCATGAACAGTACTGGGAATTACTTCGGCTGAAAACTCCGGGTGAATGGAAAAGAAACTCTACTGTGCTTATGTGGTTCAATCATATCTGCGAAATGGGCTCTCCCCTTTAGGGGTTGGGGGAAGCGATGGCTCATGGAGAAAAGCTAGCAGCTAAGTATTTTTAACATGAAGAACATGAAGGTTTTAAGGAGCATTCAGTGAATCGTACTAGTCTTCATGCCT
>NZ_JBEGHD010000062.1:0-377 GCF_049334165.1 Halocola ammonii | reverse complement strand
AGAATGCAAAAGCCTTTTTCTATGTGTCTAATGTGAGGTTGATCAGGCTGCATCCGATTTGGGAAAGTAGCTAAGGCACATAGGCGAGAAACCATTGATCGACAAGCTATGTGCCTACTGTGTTTAGTTTTCTGTTTTGAATAGCGAAACTCGCAGCTACGGTATGTTTCTCACAGAGCGCGCAGAGCTGTCAGCTACGGGAGTTCCTCGCAAAGCCGCACTTGTCCTCCGAAGCCATTGGACGAAGGTGGATAAGGCGCAAAGCATACAGCTACGCAAAGAAACCACAGTAGGCACAGTAGAATGCAAAAGCCTTTTTCTATGTGTCTAATGTGAGGTTGATCAGGCTGCATCCGATTTGGGAAAGTAGCTAAGGC
>NZ_JBEGHD010000061.1:0-379 GCF_049334165.1 Halocola ammonii | reverse complement strand
CAGTCTTAATGTTTTAACTGCTGTTTAAGTAGATGCATTAATTCTCAAGCAAAGTCGCGAAGCTTTACAACGCTGGGAATAAACCACAGTAGGCACATAGTTCGATGTGCATTACCTATGTGCCTTTGGAAGGATTGTGAATGATGTCTCGGTTTTCTCAGTTGAGTTGTTATGGAAAAGGGAAAAGCAGTTTCTACTGTGGCTATGTGTTTACCTGCGGCTTGAGTAGAGTCTATTTCAAAAGTGTTCCAACATTAAGCCATTAAGAGTTTTCATTAAGCTATTGAAGAAAGCCTTAATGTCCTTCATTGCTTAATCAGTCTTAATGTTTTAACTGCTGTTTAAGTAGATGCATTAATTCTCAAGCAAAGTCGCGAAG
>NZ_JBEGHD010000060.1:0-381 GCF_049334165.1 Halocola ammonii | reverse complement strand
AGAATGCAAAAGCCTTTTTCTATGTGTCTAATGTGAGGTTGATCAGGCTGCATCCGATTTGGGAAAGTAGCTAAGGCACATAGGCGAGAAACCATCGATCGGCCGGCTATGTGCCTATTGTTTAGTTTTCTGTTTTGAATAGCGAATCTCGCAGCTACGGGATGTTTCTCACAGAGCGCGCAGAGCTGTCAGCTACGGGAGTTCCTCGCGAAGCCGCACTTGTCCTCCGAAGCCATTGGACGAAGGTGGATAAGGCGCAAAGCATACAGCTACGCAAAGAAACCAAAGTAGGCACAGTAGAATGCAAAAGCCTTTTTCTATGTGTCTAATGTGAGGTTGATCAGGCTGCATCCGATTTGGGAAAGTAGCTAAGGCACATAA